>JANMJX010000174.1:0-12401 GCA_031371575.1 Sphingomonadales bacterium | reverse complement strand
GGACCAATGACCTGTGCGGGGCGGAATTTCTGGTTTTCAATCATGACTTTTTGTCTGCTCCATGCCCCGCGGGATTTAACTCGTTCCCTGTTGCGGTTGGTATACACAGTTGCTCTTTGCTATTAGCTGAAGCAGATTGGTAAACAGGCCGTTCATCCATTATCGATGTCTCCGTTTTCTGCCAGAATGAACCGCGCACAGCCATTTCTGCGTCAGGTTCTGCGGCAAAACATTGGATACGTGCGACAAGATCATTGCCATCTGCAATGTGGCCATGTTCGGCATTACGCAATGCACGCACCGTTCTGCTTTTCGCTTGACGCGCACGTGCCGCGTCCAACACAGAGCCGTAGCTGCTTGTCGTGGTCTCGGCATATTTGCGTTGCGCATGGTGGGGAAAGTTCATTTCCATGACGTTGCTCTAGCCGCATAAATTCTAATATGAGGTAAAGGTGGCGTTCAAACCATGTTAGGGGTTGTTAACGGCTGTTATCCTTTCAACGCCGGAAGATTTGCGGTCGTGCGCGGAAGTTGTTCAGAAAACTAGCATTTCGCGATTTAAGTTTATAGGGAAGCGTTCGTATGAACGACGATATTTACCAGTCTGATTTTCAGCTTGGCGCCGATCTTGGCGGCAAACGAATCGTCGTTGCCATGTCTGGCGGCGTTGATTCCTCGGTCGTTGCGGCGTTAGCGGCGCGGACTGGCGCCGAAACTATTGGTGTCACTCTGCAGCTGTATGACCATGGCAGCGCCGTCAAACGCGCAGGCGCATGCTGCGCTGGGCAGGATATCCGTGACGCACGTGCAGTGGCCGATAAGCTGGGTATTGCCCATTATGTGTTCGACCATGAAAGCCGTTTTCGCGAATCGGTCATCGACCATTTTGCCGACGAATATATGTTGGGGCGGACGCCGATCCCGTGCGTGCGATGCAATATGGGGGTGAAATTCACCGACCTGTTCCGGCTTGCGCGTGAACTGGGGGCGGATTGCCTCGCGACGGGCCATTATGTCCGCCGTGTTGTTGGGCCACAAGGCGCTGAGCTCCACCGTGCTGCCGACCCGGCGCGCGACCAGAGCTATTTCCTTTTTGCGACGACACAGGACCAACTGGATTATCTGCGCTTTCCGCTGGGCGGGATGCCCAAGCAACAGGTGCGCGCCATTGCACGCGAAATGGGGCTGATCGTGGCGATGAAGCCCGATAGCCAGGACATCTGCTTCGTGCCCGATGGCGATTATGCCAGCGTCGTGCGTAAGATACGGCCAGATGCCGAAGTCGGAGGCGAGATTGTGCATCTCGATGGCCGCACGCTTGGCGAGCATAAAGGGCTGATCCACTACACCGTTGGACAACGCAAAGGCCTTGAGGTTGGCGGCCAGCCCGTTCCTTTATATGTGATAAGCCTCGACCCTGTAACTCAACGCGTGATCGTTGGTCCGCGAGAGGCACTTGCGGTTCAAGCCGCGCGCATAATCGATGCCAACTGGCTAGCTGATATAATTGGACGACCCATCATGGCCAAGGTGCGTTCAATGTCGCGACCCGTGCCGGCGCGGCTCAATGGCGAATGGCTGCGTTTCGATTCGCCAGAATACGGCGTCGCGCCAGGGCAGGCTGCTGTATTGTATGACGGAGACCGCGTACTAGGTGGCGGATGGATTGAAGAAACGATGAAAGCGGAGATGGCCACTGCGGAATAATATTGCGTTCTGGCTTGGGTGGGGGGAGATTTGGGATGCATCTGGGGGAAGCGCAACGCGACATGCGCCGGGCATATGTCAACGGCGGTGTCGGCATATTCATATCGGGCCTGGTATGGGCGACCGCTGGGTTGGTGACGCTAAATGCGAGCTTGGGTGCTGGCATGGCGACGCTGTTTTTCGGCGGAATGGCCATCCATCCGCTCTCTTTGCTGCTGGCAAGGTTCGTGTACAGACGCGGCAAGGTGCGAGCGCCCAATCCGATGGAAATGCTTGCGCTTCAATCGACAGCGTTTCTTATCATTGGGCTCGTTGTTGCATATCTCGTCAGTGATGCGCATCCTGTCTGGTTCTTTCCGATTGCGCTGCTGACTGTTGGCGCGCGCTATCTGGTGTTTCAGACGGTATACGGCATGCGCTTGTATCTGGTGCTTGGTGTCATCCTGATGGCGTTGGCATTTGTCGCAATCTGGCTGGGTATCTCGCCAGCCTTTGTCGCTCTGGCTGGTGGCGGCGTAGAGTTGCTTTGCGCTGCACTCATACTCGTTCCGGCCAAGCGTTAGGCTATAACGCCTCGATCTCTGCCTCGTTCAATTGAATGCAGCCAAACGCCCCACGCCGTTCTGCGACCGCCTCTGCCAGAAACGGGACAGAGGCATAGACGCGCTTATTCTCTGGATCGTCGCTTAACCTTACGATCTCCATCCCTTTTTCTTTATCGGTTTCGCACGACGCCATATCGCGGCCCTCAATGTAGCGACAAGAACAAGTGACATGTGCCCCATAAGCCGCACCAACGCGCGCCTGTCCCTTGATGCTGCTCCAATTCCACATAAGCCACAAGGCCGCAATCACGACGATTCCCACAGCAATAATCTTCAGTCGCCTGAAGCCTGGTTGGCGTGCTTTTACATCTCGGGTCGAAGTTGCGGTTGCCATGGGCCCTCCATCTGGTGCATCGAAGCACGCCATGCCTAGAAACAAATTCACGCTCGCCGCAACTGCTTTCTGCGCAACGGCCTCAATGGTCCTTGCCGGATGCGCTGCCGAGTCGCCCGCCAAGCTCGCAGGTCCGGGCTTTACTATGATTGTTGACGACGCCTCTGTTAGCAAGAACAAGCTTGCCGACACGATCGCACCATTTTTTGAGGACCCGGCGCTTTCCGAAACCCGCGCATTGGTGGTGATGCAGGGCGGGCGCGTGGTCGCCGAACGCTATGCACTGGGATATGGTCCAGATACAAAGCTGATTAGCTGGTCGATGGCCAAAAGCGTGACTGCTACGTTGGTGGGGATGATGGTTGCCGACGGGCGGCTTGCGCTGGACGAACCCGCCATTGTGCCTGAATGGCAAACGCCGCGCGACGGGCGGGCAAAAATTACCCTTCGTCACTTGCTGCATATGTCAGCAGGGCTCGACCACACCGAAATGGCGGAGGCCGGTGTCGAGATTTTTGATGCTGACACGCCGCGTATGCTGTTTTTGGATGGCCGCGAGAATGTGGCGCGCTACGCTGAAACCCGTCCTCTGGAAGCTGTTCCGGGAAAGAAATTCGAATATAGTACAGCCACGACCCATATCCTCGCCGACATCATGACCCGGTCCCTCACGCAAAGTAAGAATCCGGTCGAACGGCGTAACGCCATGCTGGAATATGCGCGTGGCCGCTTGTTCGAGCCACTGGGGATGACGAGCGCAACGCCGGAATTTGACCGTAATGGCACAATGCTGGGCGGAAGCATGATTCACGCGACCGCGCGTGATTGGGCCAAGTTCGGGGAGTTTCTGCGCAACAACGGCAGCGTTCGGGCCGCACAAATGATGCCGACGAGCTGGATCCGGTTCATGAAGACGCAAAGCAAAAACGACAAAAGCTACGGCGCGCATATCTGGTTGAACCATAAGCGCAATAAGGGCCGCGATCAGGTGCTGTTTCCCGGCAAGGCGCCGTCCGACGTATTTGCCGCGCTAGGGCATCTGGGCCAATTTGTCGTGGTGTCACCCCAGCACAGGTTGACTATCGTGCGCCTGGGGAACACTGCGGATGATCAGCTTGATCCCATCAACGACCAGCTGGCGAAATTGATTTCGGTTTTTCCGAAACGTTAGCGTCTGGCTAGCTTAGGCCTTGGCAACTGGTGCGTTGTCGGCCAGATCTTCAAACCAAGCTTCGACGGGGCCACTCAACTTGATAAGCAACGGGTTGCCTTTGCGGTCGCGCGCTTTGCCGGCCTGAACCTTGATCCAACCTTCGGAAATGCAATATTCCTCAACCGTGGTCCGCGTTTCGCCCTTGAAGCGGATCCCGATGCCACGTGACAGCAGGTCGCCATCAAAAAACGCGCTCATTGGATTAATCGATAGGTGATCGGGTGGGGTGTCCGTGCCCGTGGTCTGTATCTCTTCAGTCATGAGCGCGCTTTGCCGCAAAGCATAGCGCTTGGCAATATATTGCAGGCAGTGCACAGGGGGCAAAATGGCAATTCAAAATACTCACGATGTAATCGTCCTTGGCGCTGGCGGCGCTGGCCTGATGTGCGCGCTGACTGCGGGACAACGCGGAAAGCATGTGCTTGTGATCGACCATGCGACAGGCCCCGGCAAGAAAATCCTGATTTCCGGCGGCGGGCGGTGCAATTTCACCAATGTCAACGCGACCACCACCCACGCGCAGGAACGTTATCTGTCGGCGAATCCCCATTTCGCGAAGTCCGCTCTTGGCCGATATACGCCGCAGGATTTTATCGGCTTGGTATCGGCGCATGACATCGCCTTTCATGAAAAGACGCTTGGTCAGCTGTTCTGCGACGGGTCGGCGCGGCAGATAGTTGCGATGCTCATGGCTGAGTGCGACAAATCCGCAGCAACTGGAGGTCGCGTCGACTTCGTCTTTGATGCACCAGTCGGCGAAGTGTCGCATGACGGCAGCGACTATCACGTGACCTATAATAGTGTCCGTGCCCAAAGCGGGGCGCTGGTGATTGCAACGGGCGGACCAAGCATTCCCAAAATGGGGGCAACGGCCTTTGCCTATGATCTGGCGCGCCAGTTCGGGTTGAAGATCGTTGAACCTAGACCCGCGCTCGTCCCGTTGACGCTCGGCGGCGATGATATACTATTCCGTGAGCTATCGGGCGTTTCGGCAGAAGTCATTGCCAAACACGGACGAACGGCGTTCCGTGAAGCTGCATTGTTCACGCATCGCGGCCTCAGCGGCCCAGCAGTCTTGCAGATCAGCAGCTATTGGCGGCCGGGCGAACAGGTGGAAATCGACTTTCTTCCGGCTCTTGATGCGACCGAACTGTTGTTGGCGGAAAAGCGCGCACGGCCACGCGCCACATTGCGGTCGGCTTTGGACCGGGTAATGCCAGCACGCCTTGCCGAGGCTCTGTCCAACAAGCTTGCTTTACCTGGCAACCTTGCCGACCAAAGTGACCGAAAATTGGCGGATGCTGGCGCGCTACTCGACAGCTGGCCGTTCGTGCCCAATGGCAGTGAAGGCTACGCAAAGGCTGAGGTCACATTGGGTGGGATAAGCACCGACGGCCTGTCGCAGAAGACCATGGAAGCCAAAAAAATGCCGCGTTTGTTCTGCGTTGGCGAGGCTGTCGACGTCACTGGCTGGCTCGGCGGTTATAATTTCCAATGGGCATGGGCAAGCGGTGTTGCCGCCGGAGAGGCGATCTAGCGACGCATTTTTGATGGCGGATTGTGGCAAGAAACACGCAGTTACAATTTAATTTCGACTTTAGGCATCCAAATTGGTTCAGGTGCGTTTTTCGGTTGGTGACAACAATTGAAAAGGAAAACACCTATGAAAATCTCCCACATTTTAATGATTGGTGCCGCATCGCTGGCAAGCATTGCAACCCCGGCTTTCGCACAGTCGGACGACGAACAATGGGAAGGCGCGTATATCGGCGGCTCATTTGGTCTTGGCGCGCAAAGCAATGACCGCAGCGAGAATGTTGTTTTCGACACCAACCTTGATGGTTCTTTCGACAACAACGTGACCACTGTTCTGGGTGCAAATGCCTTTTCGCCAGGTTTCTGCGGCGGCGCAGCAACGGGCAATTCGGCTGCTGGTGGATGCCGCGGCGACAAGGACGGCTATGACTACAATATCCGCGCAGGATATGACATGCAGTCGGGCAATATCGTATATGGTTTCGTGCTTGAGGGCGGCAAGAGCGAGTCACGCGACAGCGTAACCGCATTCAGCACAACGCCAGCGGCCTATACCTTCACACGTAAGCTGGACTACAGCGTTCAGGCCCGCGCACGCGTCGGCTATGCAGCGCGTGGTGCCTTGTTCTACGCAACCGGCGGTGCAGCTTACGCCAAAATCAACAACAGCTTCTCCACCACTAACGGCGCGAACAGCTTCACCGATAATGGCAATTCGAAAAGCTGGGGTTATTCCTATGGTGGCGGTACCGAAGTGAAGGTTGCACGCAATTTCTCAATCGGTCTCGAATATCTCTACACCAACTTTGTCGACGACGATTATGTTGTGTCGGTCGGTCGTGGAACCGCGGCAGCTACCAATCCATTCCTGTTGGTCAATCCACAGGGCACCGATATGCGCCGTGGCGACAGCGATTTCGACACGCACAGCATTCGCTTGACTGCTGCATTCCGCTTTTAGTTAAGCCGGTCGTACCGCAAAAAAAAGGGCGCCAAACCTGGCGCCCTTTTTTGTTTATGCCGCCTGTTTGGCGCGCGATGCTTTCTTGCGCTCGTTCGGATCGAGCAGACGCTTGCGCAGACGGATGTTCTTTGGGGTAACCTCGACCATTTCGTCATCATCGATATAGGCAATGGCCTGCTCGAGCGTCAGCCGCTTTGGCGGGGTCAGGCGAATGGCGTCGTCCTTGCCGGTCGAACGGAAGTTCGTCAGCTGCTTCGATTTCATCGGATTGACTTCGAGGTCGTCTGGCTTGGCATTTTCGCCAATGATCATGCCCTCGTACAAGGCTTCGCCCGGCGAAACCATCAGGATGCCACGCTCTTCCAAGGGGCCAAGGGCGTAAGCCACTGCCTCGCCAGCGCCGTTCGAAATCAGCACGCCATTTTTGCGGCCTTCAATTGGTCCACGATGTGGGCCATATTTTTCGAACAAGCGGTTCATGATTCCTGTGCCGCGCGTGTCGGACAGGAATTCGCCATGATAGCCAATCAGGCCACGTGAAGGGGCACTGAAGGTAATACGGGTCTTGCCGCCACCCGACGGACGCATATCGGTCAGGTCGCCCTTACGGACAGCCATTTTCTCGACAACAGTGCCGGAATATTCATCATCCACGTCGATGACGACGGTTTCATAAGGCTCAGTCCGCTGGCCTTTTTCATCTTCGCGGAACAGCACACGTGGGCGGCTGATGCCAAGCTCGAAGCCTTCGCGGCGCATGGTTTCGATCAGAACGCCCAACTGCAGTTCACCACGGCCAGCAACTTCAAAGCTGTCCTTGTCTTCAGCTTCGGTGATTCGCACGGCAACGTTGCTTTCAGCTTCGCGCATCAGGCGGTCGCGGATCATGCGGCTTGTGACCTTGGTTCCTTCACGGCCAGCCATAGGGCTGTCGTTGACGGAAAAGCGCATCGACAATGTCGGCGGATCAATTGGTTGTGCTTGCAGCGGCTCAGTGACCGTTGGCTCGGCGATGGTGTCTGCGACGGTCGCGGTGGTCAAACCAGCGATAGAAATAATATCGCCGGCCTTTGCTTCTTCAACCGGAACGCGCTCAAGGCCGCGGAACGACATGATCTTCGATGCACGGCCGGTTTCGACGATTTTCCCATCGGGGTTAAGTGCGTGGATTTGTTGGTTCACCTTGACGGTGCCGGACAGGACGAGGCCAGTCAGGATTCGGCCAAGGAAGTTGTCGCGGTCAAGCAAGGTAACAAGCATCTTGAACTCGCCGTCAACGTCCGCCTTTGGCTCGCGTACATGGCTGACGATGGTTTCAAACATGGGCGTCAGCGTGCCTTCACGCGCACTTGGGTCAGTCGATGCATAACCATTGCGGCCCGAAGCGTAGAGCACAGGGAAATCTAGCTGCTCGTCCGTGGCGTCCAGGGACACGAAAAGATCAAACACCTCGTCCAGCACCTCTTGGATGCGCTCGTCCGGACGGTCGACCTTGTTCACGACCACGATTGGGCGCAGACCCAAAGCCAAAGCCTTGCCAGTCACGAACTTCGTTTGTGGCATGGCGCCTTCCGATGAGTCGACGAGCAAAATGACTCCGTCGACCATCGACAGGATGCGTTCCACCTCGCCGCCAAAATCGGCATGTCCGGGTGTGTCGACGATATTGATGCGAGTCTTTTCGCCCTTATGGTCGTCCCACTCAACCGATGTGCACTTTGCAAGAATTGTGATTCCGCGTTCTTTTTCAAGATCGTTCGAATCCATCGCGCGCTCTTCGATACGCTGATTGTCGCGGAAGGTACCCGACTGCCGGAACAGTTGGTCAACAAGGGTGGTTTTGCCGTGATCGACGTGCGCGATGATGGCGATGTTACGCAATGACATTTGGAAATTGGCCTTTTGGAAGGTCTTCATAGCAGCCACATGCCACCAGATTCTCGCGCGCCTTTAACGCAATATGTGCTGCGGCGCAACATCGCTGGTGTTGCAATAGGCGATAGCAACGGTCAAAGCGCACGAATGTTCGCTCGTATCTTCGCTGACCGCTTTGTCCTTTTGCTGCTCGCAACGATTTTGTTGGCGAGCTTCCTGCCGGTGCGGGGAAGTGCAGCAGACATCGCTCAGTTGATTTCCTCAGGCGCGATTTTCCTGTTGTTCTTCCTCAACGGTGTACGGTTGCCAAGGCATGAGGTCCTGAGTGGAGTTCGAAACTGGCGGTTGCAGGGCGCGATTTTTCTGTTTGTATTTGGGGCGATGTCCGCAGTCGGACTGATGCTGTCGCATATTTTCGACAACATCCTGCCGGCAACGCTTGCACTTGGATTGCTTTTTACCGGCATCCTGCCCTCCACTGTGCAGTCGGCGGCGGCTTATACTGCGCTAGCCAAAGGCAATGTCGCGGCGTCAGTTGTTGCAGCGGCATTGGTCAACCTGATCGGCGTGGTGCTTTCCCCTTTGCTCTTTGCACTGTTGGCGCATGTGGGGGAAGCGAACATCAATGGCCAAGCCGTGGGCAGAATCGCGCTCATCCTGCTTTTGCCTTTTGTCCTGGGTCAGATCGCCCAGCGCTGGTTTAAGCCTTGGGTTGACCGCAACAGGGAGCTTGCAACCTGGATGGACCGTATTTCGATTGCGATTGCCGTCTATGTCGCGTTTTCAGGTGCCGTGGTGGCGGGCATCTGGAGCGTGGTGCGCGCCGACGAACTTGCCTGGCTTGCGCTGGCTTTATCGATCATGCTGCTCGTCGGTTTTGGCGGAGCATGGCTGCTCGGCGGAATGATGAAACTGCCGCACGGCGACCGGATTACCATGCTGTTTTCAGGCGGGCAGAAAAGCATTGCGATCGGTGCGCCGCTCGCCGCCACCATTTTCCCGCCAGCAATTGCCGGAATGGTCCTGCTGCCGACGCTGGCATATCACATGGCGCAGCTGATTTTGTCAGCGCCGCTGGCTACCCATTTGGCTAAAGACTCCTAAGCGCTTCCGAAGGCCGTGCTGCAAGTATTGGCAGCGATCCAACTATGCCAAGGATGAAGGTTATTCCTGCCCCGCCAATGAGGGTCAGCGCCAATATCGAATAATCCGGCACAAAGCTGAAATCGAATATTTCGACCACGACATAATAGGCTGCCGACATACCAAGCAGCAGCGACACAAGCCCAAGTACGACCGCCAATATGCCATATTCGAGCGCTTGAGCCCCGAGGATCTGCCGCCTTGTGCTTCCAAGCATCTTCATGATGACGCTATCGTAGATGCGCGATTGACGGGCTGCAGCGATGGCACCGACCAGCACGGCAATCCCCGCCAAAATAGCGATGGAAGCTGCAGCCGCGATCGCCTGTGCCATCTGAGTCAGCAGAACGGTAATTTGCGCTGTGACCTCGCCGACCTCAATGAGCGAAGATGAAGGGAAAGCTTGGGGAATCGACTTTGCCAAGATGCGTTCGGCCGGTTTTGAGACGGTCAGGGTGGCAACCATGTTATGCGGCGCGGCATCGAGGCTTCCGGGCGAAAATACCATCACATAATTCAGGCCGAAATTGTCCCATTTGACTGTGCGCAAGGACGCGATTTTCGCAGGCACTTCAACGCCAAGCAGACTAATGGTAAGGCTGTCGCCAACGGTCAAACCTAAGGTTTTGGCAACCTCTGCCTCAAGACTGACCAGCGCGGGGCCTTTATAATTGGCTGGCCACCAGTTGCCCGCCACGATCTCGCTGCCCTTGGGCAACGCGCTGCTGTAAGTCAGGCCGCGGTCACCGTTCAAAACCCAGGCCCCCTCGGGCAGCTCGTCAAGCTGATCAACCCGCTGGCCGCCATATTCGATGATCGTGCCCCGCAAGGCGGGAATCATGTTGATGATGGCTTTGGAATCAGCACCGCGGACCATTTGCGTGAATTTCGCTGCGCCATCGCGCGGGATATCCAGTGCGAAAAAGCTTGGCGCGCGGTCGGGCACGCTATTCTTGATCTCGTTGTTGATGCTTGTCTGAATGGCGGCAAGAGTCACAAACAAGGTAAGACCAAGTCCAAGCGCAACGACCAGCGCCTGCGTCTGCGCACCGGGGCGATGGAGGTTTGCAAGCGCAAGCCGAGGCAAAGGCGCTTTTGGCCTGGGAATCCGAAGGGCAATGGCGCGCAGCAGCCAAGCGATTCCCGTCAGCAATAACAAAAGGCCAAATGCCGCGCCAATGAAGGCCAGCGAAAACATCGGCTCGCGCGCAGTTAAGACGGCAAGCGCGATGATGGCGAAAATTGCTGAAATCACCCATATCGTGCTCCGCTTGTCAATGCGGGCATTGCCTTCGACAATCGCTCGGAACAATCCAGCGGCGGGAACGGTGCGCGCCCGGGCCAATGGCGGCAAGGCAAAGGCGATGGCAATAAGCAGGCCGTAAATGGCGCTGACAAGCAAAGGCAATGGATGCAGCGTAAAGCCGGGGGCGATCGGCAAAATGTCGCCGGCAACCCAGCCAATCACCACTGGCATGATGCTGCCGACGGCGAGGCCAGCGATGATGGCGCCTGCCGCGACCGAGAGTATCTGAAGCATGTAAATGCGGAATATTGTCCCACTATCCGCACCTGTGACCTTCAACGTCGCAATGCTGGCGCGCTTGCTGGCGAGATAGCTGCTGACGCCATTGCCAACGCCGATACCAGCTATCACCAATGCGGCGAGGCCAACAAGCGTCAGAAACTGGCCCATGCGTTCAATGAAACGCCGCGTGCCGGGCGCACCATTGGACCGATCGGTAATCTCCCAGCCTGCCGAGGGAAACTGAGTTTCAAGCGTCTTGCCTACCGCGGCTGCATCTTCCTCAGGTGCAAGTTTGATGCGGTATTTGGCTTCGTACATGCTGCCTGGCTGGATCAGGCCAGTGTCAGGCAACGACGCCATGTTGATGATCGCGACTGGACCAAGCGTAAAGCCTTCACCCAAGCGGTCGGGTTCCTGGTCGATGATGCCACCTACTTTAAACCTGGCGTCGCCAAAGCGAACTGTGCCGCCCGATTTGATATCAAGGCGCTCCGACAGCGTTGGCCCGATGTAGATTTCACCTTTTTCCGGTGCCTTCACCGACTTTCCGTTTTTCAAGCGCAGCTGGCCATAATGCGGGTAAATATCGTCAATGGCCTTTAATTCGGCGAGCAGACTATCGCTGTCTGCGTCAGGCCCAATGGCCATTGCCCGCAGCCGGACCGTTTCGGAAACCGTACCGGTTTTGCGCATTGCCGACAATTCATCGGCACGAGCGGTGCGCTGCGCTATGCCGATTTCAATGTCCCCGCCAAGGATCGTCTGCCCACGCCGCGACAGCTCATCCGAGATGCCAGCGGTTAGGCTGCCGATTGCTGCTAGAGTGGCGACCCCGAGAAACAGGCAAATGGCAAGCAACCGTAGCCCACGAATACGCGCAGACAGGTCGCGACGGGAGATGCGCCAAATGGCGGCGATGGAGAGGCTCAAGCCGCGCTCTCCACGACATGACCGTCGTGCATGGAAATCACCCGGTCACATTTGCGCGCAAGTCGTGCAGTTTTACTTTGGTTTGCTCGTGCCCTTCTTTGATGTAAATCGTATCACCACCAAGACTCGCTTCAAAAAGAGCCGCTTTGGTTTTGATTTCCATAAACTCCTGAATCCGGCTGATGGTTTGCGAGAAGCGATCGAGTTTTAAAGGCTTAACGATAAAATCTAAGGTCTCCAGTTCGAAACTTTCAACGGCATGTTCCGGATGTGCGGTGATGAAAATACAAACCGGTATGTGAAGGGTTTTTTTTCTGAGATCGAGACCACTTTCATTTTCCATATCTATGTCAAGAAAAAGAATATCGACTTTTTCTTTATCAATAACCGGCATTGCTTCAGCGGCAGAAGAGAAAGAACCCAAAATGTTTAAGACAGGAAATTTTTTAGCAAAAGAAAGTACGGTCAATCGATCGATTTCATCATCATCTATAATCACGCAGTTAAAAAGGCTCATAGTAAATCAGGTATAAACCCAAATGTATGAATTTTAATCTACCAATTTC
>JANMJX010000153.1:0-1811 GCA_031371575.1 Sphingomonadales bacterium | reverse complement strand
CAAGCTTGCCAACCTCGTCCATGTTTTGAAAACCGATAACGCGCCAGGCAATATCGGCATTGCGCATACCCGTTGGGCAACCCATGGCGCGCCGACCACAAGCAACGCACATCCCCATGCCACGGGTGAAGTCGCCTTGGTTCACAACGGCATCATCGAAAATTTCAAACAGCTGCGCGACGAGTTGATCGCCCGCGGCAGGACCTTTGAAAGCGAAACCGATACCGAGGTCGTGGCCCACTTGGTGTCAGAACAGGTTGAAGCTGGCCATTCGCCCGCCGACGCCGTCAAGGCAGTTCTCCCTCGACTACGCGGTGCATTCGCATTGGCAATTGCGTTCCGCCAGTTTCCGGGCTTCCTGATCGGCGCTCGTCTGGGATCGCCACTGGTTGTGGGTTATGGCGACGGAGAAACCTATTTGGGTTCTGACGCGCTTGCACTTGCACCTTTAACGCAGAAAATTGCCTATCTCGACGAAGGCGACTGGGTCGTCGTCTCGCGCGAGGGCGCTCAGATCTTCGACAAGAACAACAATCCTGTTACCCGTGAGATCACCACATCGGGCGTGTCGGCCGCGCAGATCGAAAAGGGCAATTACCGCCATTACATGCAAAAGGAGATTTTTGAACAGCCTACCGTCGTTGCCCAAACGCTCTCGAGCTATATTCGTCCGGTTGAGCAAACCGTTGCCTTGCCGCAGATGGATTTTGATCTTGCAGGCGTAAAGCGGATTACAATCGTCGCATGCGGAACGAGCTATTATGCCGGCATGGTCGCCAAATACTGGTTCGAAACCTTTGCCCGCGTGCCGGTCGATATCGATGTCGCTTCGGAGTTCCGCTATCGCGATCCAGTGCTTGAAGAAGGCGGCCTTGCGCTGTTTATTTCACAGTCTGGAGAGACTGCGGACACATTGGCTGCACTTCGTCACTGCAAGGAAAACGGACAGACCATTGCTGTCGTCGTCAACGTGCCCACGTCGAGCATGGCACGCGAAGCGGACCTGTTGCTGCCAACCCATGCTGGCCCCGAAATCGGCGTTGCATCCACAAAGGCATTCACGTGTCAGCTGGCCGTTTTGGCCGCGCTTGCCGCGCATCTGGCGCTGGTCAAAGGCAAGTTGACCGCCGAGCAGGAACGCGAAATTGTCCGGCATCTGATCGAGGCGCCGGCGGCGTTGAATGCTGCCTTGGCGCATGATGATGACATTGCCGCCATGGCGCATCTGATCGCGCCTGCCCGCGATGTGCTCTATCTCGGACGCGGCCCTGATTATCCGTTGGCGATGGAAGGCGCGCTTAAACTCAAGGAGATCAGCTACATCCATGCTGAAGGATATGCCTCGGGCGAAATGAAGCATGGTCCAATCGCGCTCATTGATGAGTCAGTGCCAGTCATCGTCCTAGCACCAAGCGGGCCACTGTTTGAAAAAACCGTCAGCAACATGCAGGAGGTGCGCGCCCGGGGCGGCAAGGTGGTGCTGATATCCGATGCGAAAGGTATCGATGAGGCCGGAGAAGGCTGTCTGGCGACGATCGAAATGCCGACTGTCCATCCGCTGATAGCGCCATTGGTTTATGCCGTACCCGTTCAATTGCTGGCTTACCATGTTGCTTGCGCCAAGGGAACGGATGTCGATCAACCACGCAATCTGGCCAAGTCCGTCACGGTGGAGTGATTTTTGGGAGGGCAGTTGGCACTGTTGTAGTGCGACAATTAAAATATGCGTTTGCTAATTAAGTGGTGCAGATTTTTGCAGCGTTACAATTAAGTGGTTCCGATTTTATTTATCGATTTATGTAATAAAACAT
>JANMJX010000084.1:0-13684 GCA_031371575.1 Sphingomonadales bacterium | reverse complement strand
TCATTTTCGGCACACGGCCCGAAGCCATCAAGATGATTCCCGTCGTTCGCGCGCTTGCAAAATATCCGGACATGCACGCCGAAATTCTGGTGTCGGCACAGCATCGGCAGATGCTCGATCAAGTGCTTGAGATGAGTGGCATGTTGCCGGACTATGATTTGGACCTCATGCGCCACGGACAGTCCCTTGATGAGTTAGCAAGGAACTTGCTTGGCGCTATTGGCCCAGTTCTGGACGAGGCCAAGCCAGACCGCATCATCGTGCAGGGCGACACCGCGACGGCAATGATGGGCGCGCTTGCCGCCTATCACCGCAAAATTCCGGTGAGCCATGTCGAAGCGGGGTTGCGCAGTCATGATATCTACCAGCCCTGGCCCGAAGAGGTGAACCGCAAAATCATCAGCAACATCGCCGACCAGCATTTCGCGCCAACGGAGCTGGCTGCGGCAGCATTGCGGGCGGTAGCTGTGCCCGAGGAACGGATATTCGTGACGGGGAATACGGTAATCGATGCCTTGCACTGGGTCCGCGACCGCATAAGGCGCGCGCCATCACTCATTAGCAGACTCGCACCATTGGAAGATCGCTTTCGAGGCCGCAAGATCATCGGCGTCACGGCCCACCGCCGCGAAAATCTGGGTAACGGCATGGAGGGCATTGCAGCGGCAATCCGAACGCTCGCCGCCCGGGGCGACGTTGCCTTCATCTTTCCCGTGCATATGAATCCCAACGTCTGGTCAGTCATGGATGCAGCATTGGGCAATATCTCCAATGTCGCCATAATCGCGCCGCTGGATTATCCTAATTTCGTGCGGCTTTTGGAGATCTGCCATATCATGCTGACCGATAGCGGCGGCGTTCAGGAGGAGGCGCCGGCGTTCGGGAAACCAGTGCTCGTGTTACGTGAAACCACCGAACGTCAGGAGGCTGTGCTTGCGGGCTCGGCAAAGCTGATCGGGACCGCACCAGACCGGATCGCTGCTGAGGTCTGTGCTCTGCTGGACGATGATTCAGCGTATGCTACTATGGCGCGGGCGCGCAATCCTTTTGGCGATGGCCGCGCAGGCCAGCGCATCGCAGAAGTCATCTGGCTTGCCCGAACGAAATTAGGTTGATTGCAATTTACAGAAAATGCGCGCGATCGTTGATCCGATGTCGCCTTTTGACACGGCTGCAAGCTTCATGACGAACATCCACGCCTGAACCGGGACGCCGCAAGGCTTGTTCCTGCACGAATAACATCATAAGGCGCACGTATTCTACAGCGGCCTCAAAAAGGGATACCCAATGAAAATTGCAATGATCGGTTCTGGCTATGTCGGCTTGGTGTCTGGCGCGTGCTTTGCCGATTTTGGACATGAGGTTGTTTGTGTCGACAAGGACGAATCCAAAATTGATCGGCTTCACGCCAATATCATGCCGATTTACGAACCTGGTCTCGATGCGTTGGTCAAAACCAATGTCGATGCAGGACGCCTTACCTTTTCAACCGATGTCGCTGAGTCGGTCAAAGGTTGCGATGCAATTTTCATCGCCGTTGGAACGCCCTCGCGCCGTGGTGACGGCCATGCCGATCTGAGCTATGTGTATGCAGCAGCCGAAGAGTTGGCGCGTGCCATGGACCCGCGCACCGTGGTCGTGACCAAATCGACCGTTCCCGTCGGTACGGGTGATGAAGTCGAGCGCATCATCCGCGAAACCAGTCCTGACCTTGAATTTGCCGTTGTCTCGAACCCTGAATTCCTGCGCGAAGGCGCGGCAATCGGTGATTTCAAGCGCCCCGACCGCATTGTTGTCGGCAGCGATGTAGAATGGGCACGCGACGTCATGCGCGCGATTTACCGGCCGCTGTTCCTGAATGAATCCCCATTGCTGTTTACCAGCCGTCGTTCCTCCGAGCTGATCAAATATGCCGCGAACGCGTTTTTGGCGACCAAGATCACCTTCATCAATGAAATGGCCGATCTGTGCGAAAAGCTGGGCGCAAATGTGCAAGATGTCTCGCGCGGCATTGGTCTCGATAACCGCATTGGATCGAAGTTCCTGCATGCCGGTCCTGGCTATGGCGGAAGCTGTTTTCCAAAGGACACGCTCGCGCTCCTCAAGACCGCACAGGACAATGAAACCCCCGTCCGGGTGGTCGAGGCAGTGGTACAGGCAAATGACCTCAGAAAGCGCGCTATGGGCCGCAAGATCATCGCTGCGCTTGGCGGGGATGTGCGTGGCCTGAAGGTCGGCGTATTTGGCCTGACATTCAAGCCAAACACTGACGATATGCGCGATGCCCCATCCATTGCCATTGTCCAGACGTTGCTGGATGCGGGCGCCATCGTCCACGCGCATGATCCCGAAGGCATGGAGGAAGCCGCCAAGGTACTTCCGGATGTGGTCATGACCGAAAGTGCCTATGCCGCTGCTCAGGGCGCGCATGCCGTGGCACTGGTAACCGAATGGGACGCCTATCGCGCTCTCGACCTCAAAAAGCTTCATGCCGCAATGGCTGGCGACGTTCTGGTAGATTTGCGCAATATCTATCGTCCGGAAGAAGCGGCGGCAGCGGGCTTCAATTATGTCAGCGTTGGCCGCTGAGACGCGCAATCGGCGGCGACTGACGAAAGCAGAACTTGCGTTGTTGCAAGCCTTTGCTGCTTGCGGCGCGGTGGTCTATGCTTAAGTAGCATGGCCATGTTACGCGATCTCACCCACCTCGAGCGGCTCGAAGCAGAGAGCATCCACATCATGCGCGAGGTGGTGGCCGAGGCAGAACGGCCAGTCATGCTTTATTCGGTGGGCAAAGACAGTGCAGTCATGCTGCATCTGGCGCGCAAGGCTTTTTACCCAGCGCCGCCACCCTTCCCCTTGTTGCACGTCGACACCACCTGGAAATTTCTGGCGATGTACGACTTGCGCGAAAAGGCCGCGCGCGAGGCTGGCATGGACTTGCTAATCTGGCAAAATCCTGATGCGATTGCGCAAAAGATCAACCCTTTTGAACACGGTCCGCTGCACACCGACATGTGGAAAACAGAAGGGCTGAAGCAGGCACTGAACCATCATGGCTTTGACGCGGCATTCGGCGGCGCGCGGCGCGACGAGGAAAAGAGCCGCGCGAAGGAGCGGGTGTTCAGCTTCCGCTCGGAAGCCCATCGATGGGACCCGAAGAACCAAAGGCCGGAGCTTTGGAACCTTTACAACGCGAAGAAGAACCGCGGCGAAAGCATGCGCGTCTTTCCCATTTCGAATTGGACCGAACTCGATATCTGGCAATATATCCAGCTCAACAAGATCGAGATTGTCCCGCTTTATTTCAGCGCGCCACGCCCGACCTATGAATGGGACGGCCAGTTGTTCATGGCCGATGATCTCGCGCGTGTGGAAAGCGTCCTTGGCCGCAAGCTTGAAATTATCGAACGGTCGGTCCGGTTCCGCACCCTGGGCTGTTTTCCGCTTACCGGCGCGGTCGAAAGCGAAGCAGCCACATTGAATGAAGTCATTCAGGAGATGTTGCTCACCACATCGTCCGAACGGCAGGGACGCGTAATCGACAAGGATGCGGGTGACGGATCGATGGAAAAGAAAAAGCAGGAGGGCTATTTCTGATGTCCTCGGCCTATGAAACCGACACGCTGATTGCCGAAGATATCGAAGCCTATCTGACGCAACACCAGCATAAAAGCCTTTTGCGGTTCATCACCTGCGGATCGGTCGATGATGGAAAATCGACACTCATCGGGCGATTGCTCTACGATTCCAAGATGATCTTCGAAGACCAGCTTGCTGCGCTTGAGGCGGACAGCAAGCGTATCGGCACGCAAGGCCAGGAGATCGATTTTGCGTTGCTGGTCGATGGTCTCAGCGCCGAGCGCGAGCAAGGCATCACGATTGACGTGGCCTATCGTTTCTTCACGACCGAGAAGCGCAAGTTCATCGTCGCGGACACGCCCGGGCATGAGCAATATACCCGCAACATGGTGACCGGCGCATCGACGGCTGACCTTGCGGTGATCCTGATCGATGCACGCAAGGGTGTGCTGACTCAGACTCGGCGGCACAGTTATCTGGCGCATCTGCTGGGTATACGGAACATCGTTCTGGCGGTGAACAAGATGGATCTTGTCGGCTATGATCAGGCGCGATTTGACGAAATTGTGACCGATTATCAGAATTTTACGGACAGTATTGGAGTCAAAACCTTCACGGCGATTCCCATCTCGGGGTTCAAGGGCGACAATATCGCCAGCCGTTCGCCGAACACAGGCTGGTACCAAGGCGTGACCCTCATTGACCATCTCGAGTCCGTCGAACTCGACGTGCATGCCGACCAGGTGATGCCCTTTCGTTTGCCGGTTCAGTGGGTCAATCGTCCCAATCTCGACTTCCGCGGTTTTGCCGGGCAGATTGCAAGTGGATCAATTGCGGTCGGCGCAGCAGTCCGCATTTTGCCCAGCGGCAAGACCTCGCATGTGGCGCGCATCGTGACGCTTGATGGCGATCTGGATGTGGCCGTCGCCGGACAATCGGTCACCTTATGTCTCGCGGATGAAGTCGATTGCTCGCGCGGTGATGTCATTGCGACCGCCGACAACCCGCCGGAGCTTGCGAACCAGTTCGAGGCAAATATTGTCTGGCTGGCGGAAGATGCGATGATTCCGGGTCGTTCCTATTGGCTGAAGCTTGGAACACAGATGGTTTCGGCGACTGTTCAGCCGCCCAAATATCAGGTCAACGTCAACAGCATGGAGCGGCTTGCGGCCAAGACGCTTGAGCTTAACGCCATTGGTACTGCCGAGGTTACCACTGACCGCCCATTGATATTCGAGGCCTATGCCGACAATAGGACGCTTGGCGGGTTCATCCTGATCGACAAGATGACCAATGCCACGGTCGCGGCGGGCATGCTGAATTTCAGCCTGCGCCGCGCCCAGAATGTGCACTGGCAAGCCATCGACATCAGCCGCGCCGCGCACGCACAACAAAAGGGCCAATCGCCCAAGCTGTTGTGGTTTACCGGCCTGTCCGGCTCGGGCAAGTCGACCATCGCCAATCTGGTGGAAAAGAAGCTGTTCGCGCTTGGCCGGCACAGCTTCCTGCTCGATGGCGACAATGTCCGGCATGGCTTGAACAAGGATTTGGGTTTTACCGACACGGACCGGATCGAAAATATCCGCCGTGTGGGCGAAGTCGCAAAGTTGATGACCGATGCCGGGCTCATCGTGCTGACCGCTTTCATTTCACCGTTCCGGGCCGAACGCGACATGGTGCGCGCATTGATGCCCGCTGGCGATTTCATCGAGATATTTGTCGACACGCCTTTGGCTGAAGCAGAGAAGCGCGACGTCAAGGGTTTGTATAAAAAGGCACGCAGCGGCGACTTGAAGAACTTCACGGGCATTGACAGCCCCTATGAGCGTCCCGAAGCACCGGAGATGCACATCGACACCACGACGATATCGCCCGAACAGGCCGCAGAGGCTATTGTCGAACGGGTCATCGGTGTGTGGAGCTATGATCTGTGACCGACGCTGAACTTTGTATTCAGCTCGCCGACGAGACGGGCAAGATGCTGCTTGCGCTTCAGCAATCCGGTGCGTTCGCAGACGGGGAATTGGGGGACGAAGGTGACCGGCGTGCCAATGCGTTTCTGTGCGAGGCGCTGCACCGGCTTCGCCCCGATGATGCCCTGTTGTCCGAAGAGGAAATCAACTGCACGCTGCGTTGCGCGGTGGATCGTGTGTGGATCATCGACCCGTTGGACGGCACGCGCGAATATCGCGAAGGTCGAAGCGACTGGGCGGTGCATATCGCACTTGCGGTCGGCGGTGTGGCAACGGCGGGCGCTGTTGCCCTGCCCGGCCTTGGCACCACATTAAGTTCGGCGCATCCGCCAGAGTTGCGCGGCACGCATGACCCGCTGCGCATGCTCGTCAGCCGGACGCGCCCCGCACCTGAGGCCATTGCAGTTGCCGGTATCCTTGGCGCTGAGCTCGTGCCCATGGGATCGGCGGGGGCCAAGGCAATGGCGGTCGTGCGTGGTGAGGCTGATATCTATCTGCACACGGGCGGGCAGTATGAATGGGACAATTGTGCCCCCGTTGCCGTGGCACAGGCCGCCGGACTGCACTGTTCGCGGGTTGATGGCTCGCCGATGCGCTACAATGCACCCGATCCCTATCTGCCTGACCTGCTGATTTGCCGGGCAGAGCTGGTCGATCCAATCATGGCCGCCTTGAAAGCCTAGTTCACCTGCCGGTCAAAGCCTGCCCAATATGGTGCGCGCAAATCCTTGCGGAGGATCTTGCCCGAGGCGTTGCGGGGTAATGCTGGGATCACGTCAACCGAGCGCGGCACCTTGAACCCGGCAATGCGTTCGCGCGCCCAGCTAATGACGCTCTCGGGATCCACATGCGCGCCGGGTTTGGGCACGCATACCGCTTTCACAGCCTCGCCCCATTTATCATCGGGAACACCGATCACGGCGACCTCAAGTATGTCGGGGTGTCCGTAAATCGCGCTTTCGACTTCCGCAGGATAGACGTTTTCGCCGCCCGTGATGATCATGTCCTTCACCCTGTCATGAATATACATATAACCGTCGGCGTCGAGATATCCGGCATCGCCGGTCTTGATCCAGCCGCCCTCGGCGACTGTGCCCTTGGTCGCATCGGGCAGGTTCCAGTAGCCAATCATATTGTTCGACGACCGGGTCCAGATTTCGCCGACCTCGCCAACCGGGACATCATTGCCTGCCCCATCCACCACGCGCAGTTCGACGCCCTTTAGCGGCTTGCCAGCGGATCGCATCCGCGCGTTGCCATTGGGGTCATGGTCCTCGGGCGGCAGCATGCAGATGGTGCCTGTTGTCTCTGTCATGCCATAGACCTGAATGAACTCAGCGCTGAAGACATCCATGCACTGGCGCAAAAGCTCCAGCGGAATGGGGGCTGCGCCATAGAGAATATATTTGAGACGGCTATAATCCACGCTGCGGCATCGCGGGTGGTTGACCATCATCTGCAACGCCGCAGGCACGATGAACAATCGGGTTGCCCCGCCCTTCTCAATGGCGTCGAACACCGAGTCCGGAGAGAATTCCGCCTGCACCAGACCGGGCAATCCCGATGCCATCGCCATGATGCCAAGTCCGGTCCCGCCAATATGCGCGCAAGGCATCGCGATGAGGACAACTTCATCATCCTCCCATTTGCTATAGGCATTGTCGTCTTCGCTGGTGTGCTTGCGCAAGGCAAACAGGTTGCGGTTGGAAAGCACAGCACCTTTCGGATTGCCCGTGGTGCCCGAGGTGTAGAGCTGAAGCGCTGCGTCATCAGGTTCGGCAGGTTCGAACGGGTCGCGGGGCGTTGCCTCGATCAGCCGCCTTGCCTCGTCCTCACCAATCACGCGGTCAACCGTGTCTGTCTGGTCCGCGAGCGCCAACATCGCAATCTCGAACCCATGTCCCGCAAACAAGATCCGCGCGCCCGTATCCTTGGCGATATAGGCCCATTCGGCAGGTGCCAAGCGCCACCCCACAGGCACCATGACTATCCCAACTCGCGCTGCGCCGTAGAATAAAGCGAAATAGAGATCGCTGTTCTTGCCTATCCAGGCGATCCGGTCGCCCTTTTTCAGCCCCAGATGAAGCAGCATCGTCGCTATCTTTGCGGTGCGCTCTTCGAGTTCAGCATAGGTAAAATGGCGATCATCCTGCAAAAGCGCCGCCCAGTCCGGCCGTTCGGACGCCCAATGAGTCAGAAACCCGTCGAAGGTAACTATATCGAAACCGGCCGCAGCCATCATGTTCTCTCCCGACACTGGCCAGTTATGCGCAGAGGCCTTTAGTGTTTTGTCGGGAGATTATAGCAGTATGTCAACATGCCGCATAGATAGCTCCGGCAGGTGGCATTCTGGACTTAACGGCGAAAAATGAGCGACAAATTGTTCGCTGGCATCGGCTCGATCCCGTCAATATGGAAACCAGCATCGCGCGCCACGTCGACGACGTCCTCAACATAACGCAGACCCCACGCGGCATCTTGCTGCCGTAGCGACGCGTCGAACGCAGCATTGCTTTCTGCCAGCGGCATGCCACGCTGCCGAAACGGTCCGTAGATGTAGAGCATGTCCGACGGCGCAAGAACACGCGCGGCATTGCGCATCAGGCCAGTGGTGGCTTCCCATGGACTGATATGCAGCATGTTGATGCAGATGATCGCATCCGCTTCGATGACGGGCCAATCCACCCTTGCGTCGAGCAGCATCGCGGGCAGCACGTTCGGTGCGTCCGACTCTGTGCGCCACGCATCGATCGATGCAATGGCGATTGGGTCCGGGTCGCTTGGCTGCCAGGTCAGCGCCGGAAACAGCCTTGCAAAATGCACGACATGTTCGCCAGTCCCGCTCGCGATCTCCAGAACGGCCCCTGATTGCGGAAGCACTGTCGCCAAAATGTCGGCAATCGCATCGCGGTTTCGCTCGGTCGCCGGTGCGTGGCGTTTGACCTCGGCACCGCTTTCAAAGACAAACGGCTGCGGCGTTTTCACTCCGCGGCCACCGCCTGGTCCGGCTCGCGCCAGACCAAGACTGGCTTGCGTGCGGCCTGCGTTTCATCCAGGCGGCGGCGCGGGGCGTGGTGCGGCGCGGACTTGAGCGACGGGTCGCCTGCCTTTGCCCGCCCAGCCACGCTGCGCAAAGCGCCAATGAACTGGTCAAGCGTTGCCTTGCTTTCGGTCTCGGTCGGCTCGACGAGCATCGCGCCATGGACGACAAGCGGGAAATAGACAGTCATCGGGTGATAGCCTTCGTCAATCAGCCCCTTGGCAATATCCAGCGTCGAGAAACCTTCGGCCATGCCATTGTCGCTGAACAATGCTTCATGCATGCAAGGACCGCTATCGGCAAAGGGCGCTTCAAGCACATCTTCCAGGCTGCGCAGGATATAGTTGGCGTTCAGCACTGCATCCTCGGCCACCTGCCGCAAGCCATCGGCGCCATGCGACATGATGTAGGACAATGCGCGGGTGAACATCCCCATTTGCCCGTGAAAGGCAACCATGCGACCAAAGGTCGATTCATGATGCTCGCCAGCGGTTTCCTCTTCGACCAAAAGATAATGGTCGCCGTCCTTGTCGACGAATGGCAATGGCGCATAAGGCGCAAGCGCTTCAGACAGCACCACTGGACCTGAACCTGGCCCGCCACCGCCATGCGGCGTCGAGAAGGTCTTGTGCAGGTTGATGTGCATTGCGTCGACGCCGAGGTCGCCAGGGCGCACGCGGCCAACAATCGCGTTGAAGTTCGCGCCATCGCAATAGACATAGCCACCCGCCGCATGCACCGCGTCCGAAATCTCGCGCAAGTCACGCTCGAACAGGCCGCAGGTGTTGGGGTTGGTGATCATCACGCCAGCCACATCGGGGCCAAGCCGTGCCTTGATCGCCGCAAGGTCCACGCGGCCTTCCGATGTCGCGGGGATATTCTCCACCGCATAGCCGGCAAAGGCAGCGGTCGCAGGGTTGGTTCCGTGCGCGCTTTCGGGGCACAGAATGACCGAACGCGCATCACCGCGCGCGGTCAGAGCCGCACGGATGGCAAGGATACCGCACAATTCGCCATGCGCGCCCGCCTTGGGTGACATCGCAACTGCCTTCATCCCCGTCAGCGTGATCAGCCAGTGCGCGAGCTCATGAATGACGGCAAGCGCGCCTTGGACGGTCTCGACAGGCTGCAACGGGTGGATATCGGCAAAGCCAGCCATCCGGGCGACTTTTTCATTCAGCCGCGGGTTGTGCTTCATCGTGCAACTGCCCAGCGGGAAAAAGCCGAGATCAATGGCATAATTCTGGCGGCTGAGGCGCGTATAATGCCGCACCGTCTCCGGTTCGGATAGACCGGGCAAACCAATGTCGCGATGCCGTTCGAGATTGCCAAGGCGCGAGGCGACCTTTGGCGCATCGGCAAGGTCGACGCCGGTCGTGCCCGATGTGCCGATCTCGAAGATCAATGCTTCTTCCAGCATCAGCGCCTTATTGCCTGTGAAGGTTTCAGGGCCGGTGTCGGACGCCGTATTCATTTCAGGCTTCCAGCCGCTTTGGTTGATGCTGTTCATGCCAAAATCTCCTGCAAAGCGGTGGCGAATGTTTCGACGTCGTCAGATGTGGTAACCTCGGTCACTGCGACGACAAGGCCGTTGGAAAGCGAGTCAGCGCCTGGATAGAGCCGCCCAAGCGAGACGCCGCCAAGCACCTTGCGGTCCGCAAGCGAACGAACGACGGGCCTTGCTTCCTTGGGCAGCTTCAACGTGAATTCGTTGAAGAAGTTGTCGTTGATCAACGCGACGCCTGGAATTTGAGACAGACGGTCGGCCGCTTTCACCGCCAGCGCATGGTTGAGTTCCGCAAGACCCCGCAGCCCCTTTTCGCCCAGTAATGTCATATGTACACTGAAGGCCAGCGCGCAAAGACCTGAATTGGTGCAGATATTTGACGTCGCCTTTTCGCGGCGAATATGTTGCTCGCGCGTCGAAAGCGTCAGGACGAAACCGCGCTTGCCTTCGGCATCGACCGTCTCGCCGCACAAGCGACCGGGCATCTGGCGCACAAATTTCTCCTTGCAGGCAAACAGGCCGACATAAGGCCCGCCAAATTGCAGGCCAACGCCAAGCGACTGCCCTTCACCCACGACGATATCTGCGCCCATTTCACCAGGTGCCTTGATCGCACCCAACGCCACAGGTTCAGTCACGACGGCGATGAGCAACGCGCCAACTTCATGCGCCTTGGCCGCGATAGCAGACAGGTCTTCGATGCGGCCCAATATGTCGGGATATTGCACCACGACGCAGCTTGTTTCGCCGTCGATGGCATCGAGCAAGCGCGCGCTGTCGGTAGCGGGAGACAATTCGGGCAATGCCGTGTCCAGCGTGTCGCCGGTATATTGCGCCATGGTCTTTGCGACGCTGACATAATGCGGATGCAGGCCAGACGACAGCACCGCCTTGCTACGCTTGGTAATGCGGCCGGCCATGCCAATGGCTTCCCAGCAGGCGGTGGAGCCGTCATACATCGACGCATTGGCTACATCGCAGCCGAAGAGCCGCGCTACCTGAGTCTGGAACTCGAACAGCATCTGCAGCGTGCCCTGCGCGATCTCGGGCTGATAGGGCGTGTAGGCCGTCAGGAACTCGCCGCGCTGGATGATATGGTCGACACTTGCCGGCACATGGTGCTTGTACGCGCCAGCGCCCAGAAAGAACGGATGGTGCGACGCCGTCATGTTCTTACGCGCAAGCGTGGAGAAATGCCGCTCAACCGCCATTTCGCTGGCATGGTTCGGCAGGCCGCGAATAGGCCCGTCCAATTGCGCCTGAACAGGGACATCCACGAACAGATCATCAATCGACTTGGCCCCGATGACGCCAAGCATTGCCTGCCGGTCGGATGGGGTTAGCGGTAAATAACGCATTTCATTTCACCTTTTTGGGAGAATAGGGTGTGATCGATACCGGATAAATGTCTGGGGCTCGATCTGTGCAGCCAGTCATCAGACCGCGACACTCGTCGCTGATTTTTGCTCGTATTGAAACCTGCTGGAACTGCAGTGGTTTTGCAGCTTGATCAAATTTGCGGTCGAACGCGAGCGAAACTCTTCGGTCCATCGCTGCTTTCCATTTGGCCATGCTGCCAGAATCCATCGCAACGATTTTTGCGTCGGCAAGCGTAGAATAGAGGCCGCAATCGTAACCTTCGCATGTACCAAGCCAGCCAACAACTGTGACGAATTGACCATCCCATGCATGAATGTTTTCAATAACATCGGCCACCAAAACCGGCTTGTCGGGCGCCTGCTTCGTGCAGCCTGCCACAAACGCGAGCGTCAAAATCAAGGCAATAAAGGTTTTCACAAACCGTCTACGAACGCCTGATACGCCGCATCATCCATGAGGCTGTCGAGTTCGCTGGTGTCGCTCAGTGTCAGCTTGAAGAACCAGCCTTCTCCTTCGGGGTCGCTGTTCACAAGCGCTGGGTCACCTTCGAGCGCGTCATTGCCCTCGATGACGGTGCCGCTGACGGGTGCATACACGTCGGATGCGGCCTTGACCGATTCCACAACAGCTGCGTCACCGCCTTTTTTCAAGGTCGCGCCAACCGCTGGCACTTCAGCGAACACGATGTCGCCCAACTGCCCTTGTGCGTAATTGGTGATACCCACCGTGGCGCTGTCGCCGTCAACTTCGATCCACTCATGATCTTCGGTGAAATAACGCGTCATGTGCTGGCTCCTTTGCGATGATATTGATGTGTGACGAAGGGTAAGGAAGTAACGGTAACGGCAACGCGTTTGCCGCGCACCTCTGCCTCAAGCGCGGTGCCCGCATCATACTGGCCAGCCGCGACATACCCCATGGCAATCGGCGCGCCGACGCTTGGGCCAAAGCCACCTGAGGTAATGACACCGACTTGCGCAGTACCTGCAAAGATCGGGGCGCCTTCGCGTACCGGCATCTTGCCTTCGACCGAAAGCCCGACCAGCTTTCGCGCAGGGCCATTGGCCAAGGCGCTCAGTATGCGCTCCGCCCCCGCAAACCCGCCTTCGGCGCGGCGGCGTTTGGAGATAGCAAAGGCTGCGTTGGCCTCAACCGGCTCCACGTCGGCGTTCATGTCATGACCATAAAGCGGCAGACCAGCCTCCAACCGAAGCGAATCGCGGGCGCCAAGGCCAATGGGTTTAACTTCCGCCTGCGCGCAAATCTGGTCGGCCAGCTTCTGCGCGTGGGTTGCGGGTACCGAGATTTCGAAGCCATCCTCCCCGGTGTAACCGGAACGGCTGATCCAGAGCGGCTCGGGATCGGTCTTTGGTCCCCAGAAGAACGAACCCGCCTCCATGAAATACAGCGCATCAACGCCCGGAACGACACGCTTCAACGCGTCGACGGCCTTTGGCCCCTGCAACGCCAGCAAGGCGCGGTCTTCCATATGGTTGATAGTTATGTCGTCGGGCAAATTCTCGCGTAGATAGCCCATGTCGTCCCACTTCACGGCGCCATTGACGACAACGTAGAGGCCCATGGGGGCAGCGGTGATCATCATGTCGTCCAGAACGCCGCCATCTTCGTCCAGCAACAGCGAGTAACGCATCTTGCCTTCCTTGAGCGCGGAGATATCGCCAGGAACCAGCGCCTCAAGCGCCTGCGCTGCGCCGTCGCCGGTCAGCATCAACTGGCCCATATGGCTGACATCGAACAGACCGGCATGCTCGCGCGTCCAGATATGCTCGGCCATGATGCCTTCATATTGGATCGGCATGTGATAGCCGGCAAACTCGACCATGCGCGCGCCCTTGCCGCGATGCCATGCGTCGAGCGGCAGCTCCAATATTTCGATGGGTTCGAGTTCGAATTCTTCTTCTTCGCTCATATCAGTCCGTTCAAGAGTCGCAGCGACAGACACCGGATGGTGCTAAGCCTGCTGCCCCCTCTGTCACGAGTACCTGAGAGCTTTATCTGCCAATGTTGCCGCGAAGCACCAATAACAGGCTACCCCTTCGGTGGCATATTCCGGCATGAGCCGGAGCACGCGCTTTCCAGAGTGTCGCAAGAGCCAAAGCGGTCCGTTTGCCTGAGAGATTCCGGGGCGGTTGCTCCTTCGGCGGCCCCTTTAAGGGACGCTCTCCCGCTTCGTCAGCGACA
>JANMJX010000066.1:0-15063 GCA_031371575.1 Sphingomonadales bacterium | reverse complement strand
TTATGGCAGGAAACAAAATGACGCAAAATCAATTTAGCGCTGGACGAATGTTGCTTCATATGGCTATTCCTCGCGCATAATGGCAGCATGCAACGACATTTCTAGCCTATTGCGACTTACACGCCCTTAGGCGTGCCTGTTTTGTCGGCCTCGTCCGGCAACCCGCCTAAGGGTTTTCATAGCCGATAAAACATGTAGCCCGCTTCCCGGGCTTTTAAGCGAAGTTGTCAGTCATCATGATGTTATCCGACCCATCCCGTAAATACCGACCTTTTCCGCAAGTCGATTTGCCCAACCGGCAATGGCCCGACCGAACAATTGACCGCGCTCCGCGGTGGCTCTCAACCGATCTGCGCGACGGCAATCAGGCGCTGGTTGATCCGATGGGCGCAGAGAAAAAGAGGCGCTTTTTTGACCTGTTGGTGAAAATTCGTGTGAAGGAAATTGAAGTTGGTTTTCCAAGCTCTGGTGCAACAGATTTCGACTTTATTCGAGCGCTGGTCGACAGCGGTGCAATCCCCGATGATGTGACGATCCAGAGCCTCACACAGTCGCGACGTGATTTGATCGAGAAAACCTTCGAAAGCATGGCCGGCGCGCCGCGAGCTATCGTCCATCTCTACAATGCCGTCAGCCCGGCGTGGCGAGACATTGTCTTTAACCTTGATAAAGCTGGCGTGAAGGCCATCGCGATCGAGGGTGCGCAGATATTAAAGGAGCAAGCGGCAAAATATCCAGAAACCGATTGGTATTTTGAGTATAGCCCAGAGACATTTTCGACTGCGGAACTCGAATTCAGCCTTGAGGTGTGTGAGGCAGTGATGGCCGTGCTGGAACCAACGGCCGCACATCCGCTGATCTTGAACTTGCCAGCGACGGTTGAGGCGGCCATGCCTAACATCTACGCTGACCAAATCGAATATATGTGCCGGCATATCAGTGTCCGCGACGCGGTGGTTATCAGCCTGCATCCGCACAATGATCGCGGCAGCGGAATTGCTGCGGCCGAACTTGGCCTGTTGGCAGGTGCGGATAGGATCGAGGGTTGCCTTTTCGGCAATGGCGAACGTACCGGCAACGTTGATTTGGTTACGCTGGCCCTCAACATGTATACGCAAGGATTGAACCCCGGGCTCGATTTCAGCGACATTGACGAGGTCATCCAGACGGTAGAATATTGTAACCAATTGCCCGTGCATCCGCGGCATCCTTATGCCGGCGAGCTGGTATTTACGGCATTTTCCGGATCGCACCAGGACGCGATCAAGAAAGGCTTCGCCGCGCATGAAAGGCAAAATGACGAAATCTGGCGGGTCCCTTATCTGCCGATTGACCCAGCTGATTTGGGGCGCAATTACGAAGCTGTCATTCGCGTCAACTCGCAAAGTGGGAAAGGCGGTGTGGCGTGGGTGATCGAGCAGGATCAAGGCTTGAAACTGCCCAAGCGGATGCAGGCAAATTTTTCGGCCACGGTGCAGGACCTGTCGGACCGCACTGGACGCGAACTGACGAGCACAGATATCTGGGAGGCGTTTCAGACTCGCTATCACCTGCATGGTGATGGCCGGTTCCGCCTCATTGATTTCCACGAAAGCCAAAGCCTCCGCCAAACCGACGAGCGTATATTTGCCGGAACTATACGTATTGACGGCGTTGAACAGAGCGTGAGCGGTCGCGGCAACGGTCTGATCTCAAGCCTTGCCAATGCGCTTGAGGCGGCACTTGGCGGGCAACTGGATATCATCGATTATAGCGAGCACGCTATTGGCCATGGTACGGACGCGCGTGCCGCCGCTTATGTCGAATGCCGTGTGGGCGACGGTCCAATCTTGTTTGGCGTAGGCATCAGCCGCGACGTTGCAACAGCCAGCGTGCGCGCGATATTAAGCGCTGCCAATGGTGCGGGTGTCGGTCACCCGCGTGCCGTATGACATTGATGATTAAGCGTGCGTGGCTTCATGCCGCTACGGCATTGCCTGTCACGCAACGGCCGTTTGACAGCCACGCCCGGCTGTGGCTAACCCACAATTAAACAGTCAATTAACAAGGGATTCGACGCATGGCACTTCCGGCAATTTTCGATAATCTTCGGTTACCCATTATTGGTTCGCCATTGTTCATCGTGTCGGGGCCCGAGTTGGTAATTGCACAGTGCAAGGCAGGAATCGTTGGATCCTTTCCTGCGCTTAACGCGCGTCCACAGGCACAACTTGATGAATGGTTGCACCAGATCACCGAGGAACTGGCCGCGCATAACAGGGACAATCCGGGTCGGCCTGCTGCTCCTTATGCGGTTAATCAGATCGTTCACAAATCGAACAATCGCTTGCAGGAGGATATTGCCACATGTGCCAAATGGCAGGTGCCAATCACGATCACGTCCCTTGGCGCTCAGGTCGAACTGAACGAAGCCGTACATAGCTGGGGCGGGATCGTGTTGCATGATGTGATCAATGATCGCTTTGCGCATAAGGCGATTGAAAAAGGTGCCGATGGACTTATTCCAGTGGCGGCCGGCGCTGGCGGCCATGCTGGCGTGACGTCGCCCTTTGCCTTGATGCGTGAAATTCGCGAATGGTTTGATGGGCCGGTGGCACTCTCGGGCTCCATTGCGCATGGCGCCTCGGTTCTGGCAGCGCAGGCGATGGGCGCGGACTTTGGCTATATCGGCAGCGCATTCATCGCGACCAAGGAAGCCAATGCGGTTGAAGGTTACAAGGATAATATCGTCGAGGCAAAGGCTGCGGATATTGTCTATTCAGATCTATTTACGGGCGTTAGCGGAAATTATCTGCGCCAGTCGATCGAGCGTGCCGGGATGGATCCCAACAATCTGCCCAAGGGCGATATTTCTACGATGAACTTTGGTTCTGGCGGCAACTCCGAAGCCAAGGCGTGGAAGGACATTTGGGGTTCGGGCCAGGGCATTGGCGCAATCAAGGAAGTGCAAAGCGTCGCCGAATTTGTCGATCAACTCGAAGCGGAATATCGCGCGGCGAAAGCCAGTCTTGATGCGCGTTATATCGAATAAGCGGTATTTCCGTTTGAACACGACAAGCTGAATATCAGGGATTGTCCAAATAAGGACAGCCCCTGATACAGTCGCTTAGCTCGCCTTTTCAAACGCGACGCTGATGTCCAACTTGACCTCGTCCGACACGACTGGAATGCCGTAGGCCACCCCAAATTCACTGCGTTTGATCGTCGTTGTCGCGTGAAAGCCAATCGTCGGCTTCTTGTTGAACGGGTTGGCACCCGCACCCGAGAATGTCGCGTTGAGAACTACGGGCTTAGTGATCCCGTTGAGCGTCAAATTGCCAGTTATCTTGGCATTAGTGCCACTCGCAACAACATTCGTTGATACGAACTTTGCATCAGCAGGTGCCGGACCGAAGAAGTCGGCTTTTCCTCCGTCCTTGCCAGCGCGGAGCAAATGGCCAGTCAGGCCAGCACTCGCCGTCACGACTTTGCTCACGGGAATAGTGATATCCACCTTCGCTGTGTTCGGTTTGGCAGGATCAATGGTCAACGTGCCCGTCGAGTCTCCAAAAATGCCGAAATAGTCGTTGAAGCCGAAGTGGCTGACTCGCCAGCCGATCAGCGTGTGGCCAGGATCAGTATTGTATATGCCGGCAGTAACGCGGGTGACGTCCTTGGCGCCAGGTACTTGCGGCGCGCTCTGGGCGATCAACGGCACCGCGATAAACAGGGGAATGGCGAGTAAAAGCTTGCGCATGAGATTGCTCCAGACAGAAAAAAGGGGAGCCATCAATGTCGATGCCTCCCCTCCATGAGTCAAGCCGGGAAAATGCGTTTAGTTCTTCGCCTGATCCACCAGTTTGTTTTTTGCGATCCAGGGCATCATGGCGCGCAATTTTGCGCCTGTTTCCTCGATTGGATGTGCCGCGGCGGCCTTGCGCGCAGCCTTCAATTCAGGCTGACCCGCGCGGTTATCGAGGACGAAGTTCTTCACGAAACGACCCGATTGAATGTCGGCAAGAACGCGTTTCATTTCCGCCTTTGTCTCATCGGTAATGATGCGTGGGCCAGTCGTGATGTCGCCATATTCTGCGGTGTTCGAGATCGAATAACGCATGTTGGCAATGCCGCCTTCATACAGAAGATCAACAATCAGCTTGGTTTCGTGCAAGCATTCGAAATAGGCCATTTCCGGGGCGTAGCCAGCCTCGGTCAAGGTCTCGAAACCAGCCTGGATCAAGTGGGTAATACCACCGCACAACACAGCCTGTTCGCCAAAGAGGTCGGTTTCGCATTCCTCACGGAAGTTGGTTTCGATGATGCCGCTTCGACCGCCGCCCACACCGCTGGCATAAGCAAGCGCAATGTCATGTGCATTACCGCTCGAATTTTGCGCAACAGCAATCAGGCACGGCACGCCGCCACCCTTTTGATATTCGCTACGCACCGTGTGGCCTGGGCCTTTTGGCGCGATCATGATGACATCTATGTCGGCGCGCGGTTCAATAAGACCGAAATGGATATTCAGGCCATGCGCGAATGCCAATGCTGCGCCAGATTTCATATTCGCGTGCAGGTCATCTGCGTAGATCGCAGCTTGGTGCTCGTCAGGTGCCAGCACCATCAAGATATCGGCCCAAGCCGCGGCATCGGCATTCGCGAGAACCTTGAAACCGGCGGCTTCGGCCTTTTTCGCGGTTGCCGAGCCAGCGCGTAGGGCAATCGCTACCTCTGCTACGCCGCTATCGCGCAAATTTTGCGCATGCGCGTGCCCTTGGCTGCCATAGCCTACAATTGCGACCTTCTTGTCCTTGATAAGGCCAAGGTCACAATCTGCGTCATAAAAAACTTTCATTCTTATTGTCCCTCTTCTTTGCCATGGCCCTGATTCAGGTTTCGGGTGATGGCGATTGTATCAACTTGTGCCGGATCCGCGCATCAACCCGACGATGCCGGTTCGGCCAACCTCGACGAGGCCCACTTCGCGCATGAGCGTCACAAAGGTGTCGATTTTATCCGGACCACCGGTGATTTCGAAAATGAAGCTGTTAACCGTCGCATCAATGACGCGCGCGCGATAAATATCGGCCAGGCGCATAGCTTCGACGCGTTGGTCACCCACGCCGCTCACTTTGACAAGTGCAAGCTCGCGCTCGACATGCGGTCCGGCTTCCGTGAGGTCTGTGACCTTATGCACGGGGACCAGTCGTTCGCATTGCGCAATAATCTGGTCGATGACGGGCGGCGGCCCTCTTGTGACGATCGTAATGCGGCTTGTCGCGTGGTCTTCGCTGATATCTGCAACAGTCAGGCTGTCGATATTGTATCCGCGCGATGTGAACATGCCGGCAATACGCGCCAGCGTTCCTGCTTCATTGTCGACGGTCAGCGTCAGCACGTGCCGCTCGGTTATTTCCTGCTTGATATGCATTATACGAGCGCCTTTGCTTCGTCATCCATCGTACCGGAGACTTCGTCCGAATGCAGGATCATGTCGGTGTGCGCTGCGCCCGACGGGATCATTGGAAAGCAATTTGACGTTTTGTGCACGCGGCAATCGAACATAACCGGGCCATCATATGCCAGCATCTCTGCGATTGCATCGTCCAGCTTGGCCGGGTCGTCGCAGCGGATACCTTTCCAGCCATAAGCTTCGGCCAACGCCACGAAATCAGGCAAGCTGTCCGAATAGCTTTCGGAAAAGCGGCTTTCATAGGTCAGTTCCTGCCACTGACGCACCATCCCCATCCATTCATTGTTCAGGATGAACACCTTCACAGGCAGGCGATACTGCGTGGCCGTACCCATTTCCTGGATATTCATCTGGATCGATGCTTCACCTGCAATGTCGATAACCAGCGCGTCAGGATGGCCCATTTGAGCGCCAATTGCTGCAGGCAGGCCATATCCCATTGTGCCAAGGCCTCCACTTGTCAGCCACTTGTTTGGCGCGTCAAAATGGAAATGCTGTGCGGCCCACATTTGGTGCTGACCGACTTCCGTGGTGATGATCGGTGCCTTGTCTTTGGTTGCTTCAAACAGGCGCTCGATCGCATATTGAGGCATGATTTCGTGCGTGCTGCCCGGGTAGCTCAAGCAATCGACGGCGCGCCAACCGGCAATGCGGGCCCACCAATCGTCGAGCACGGGCTTCTTGTATTTCCGACCTTTCCAGACTTCGATCATCTGCCGCATGGCTGTGCCAACATCAGCAACAATGGGGAGGTCAACGCGGATCGTTTTGTTGATCGAACTGCGGTCAATATCGATATGGATTTTGATGCTGTCGGGCGAAAACGCATCGAGGCGACCTGTCACCCGGTCGTCGAAGCGCGCACCAAGGCAAACCATTACGTCGCATTGGTTCATCGCCATATTGGCTTCGTAAGTGCCGTGCATACCCAACATGCCAAGCCATGCGTCTCCCGATGCAGGATAGGCGCCAAGCCCCATCAGCGTCGATGTCACGGGTGCGCCGCTCAGCGCCGCCAATTCCCGCAATGCTTCGCTGGCTTCTGGGCCTGAATTGATGATGCCGCCGCCCGTATATAATATCGGCGCCTTGGCATGGGCCAGCAATTCGACAGCGCGATTGATCTCCGAATAATCCGCTTCGCCAGCAAATGTGAAGCGTGAAGGAGTTGGACGCTTCACATCGGTGGCTGCGGTGGCCACCTGGACATTTTTCGGAATATCAATAACGACTGGCCCCGGGCGTCCTTTGGTGGCGATTTTAAATGCCTCGCGTACGGTAGCTGCAAGGTCGGCCGGGTCCTTCACAAGATAATTATGCTTCGAACAATGCCGGGTAATGCCAACAGTGTCCGCTTCCTGAAAGGCATCGGTACCGATCAAATTTGTGGCAACCTGACCAGTCAGGACAACAAGCGGGATCGAATCCAGAAATGCATCGGCAATACCCGTAACGGCATTTGTCGCGCCGGGCCCGGAGGTCACCAACACGACGCCTGGCTTTCCGGTGGAGCGCGCATAGCCCTCCGCCGCGTGCGCTGCGCCAGCCTCATGCCGTACAAGAACGTGGCGGATTTTCTTCTGCTGAAACAGCGCATCGTAAATCGGCAGCACAGCGCCGCCGGGATAACCGAACACCGTGTCCACGCCCTGTTCGATCAGGGTATCAATCAATATTTCTGCGCCGGATTTTTCGGGCACTGGAATGTCCTCGTTGGTTAAGTTGTCGTCCTATGTTGCACTGCAATAGGGTAAGCAAGAGCGGGCTAGCTAAAGATTACAAAATGGCTTGTCAAACAGTATCACTGAAATAATATTTCAAAATTCGTTATGTTTGAATCATTAATATCTGTTTCCCATCGCTGCCACTGTGGCGGCGCCTGGTTTCGAAACCAGGTAAACTGCCGCTTTGCATATTGCCGTGTTGCGATTTGCCCACGTTCCACTGCGTCCTTGCGGGATGAAAGGCCGTTCAGATAGTCAGCGATTTCAGGGACCCCGATTGCCCGCATGATGGGGGCTTCAACAGGAAGATCAAGCTTAAGAAGCGCCTCAACCTCAGGGACGGCGCCATGCTGCATCATCATCTCAAAGCGCGCATCGCATCGCTGGTAGAGCCACGCGCGCGGCGGCAGAAGCAAAAGCGGACGCAACGCAATTTCGCCAGCGATGCCGCCCGTCTTTGTTTTACGCCATTCCAAAATGCTTTGCCCCGTGCTTTGCACGACTTCAAGTGCTCTGGTAATTCGGCTGATGTCGTTGGGTGCCAGTGTTGCTGCGATACGGCAGTCGTCTCGCTGAAGTTCAGCATAGGCTTCAGCCACTGGCATGGCCCTGATCCGCGCACGCAAATCCGGATCAACTTGGGGAATGGGCGCGATACCTTCCAATAGGGTCCGGATATATAATCCACTTCCGCCCACCAAAATCGGCGTTGCCCCAGACGCATGCGCTTGCGCAATCGCCGCTTTCGCATCTGCGGCCCAACGGGCAGCAGAACAGGGTGTCAGTCCGTCGAGATACCCAAATAGCTTATGCGGCACGGTGTCTTGCTCCGCCGCAGTCGGCTGAGCGCTCAAAATCGGAAGATCAGAATAAACTTGCGCGCTATCCGCATTAATAATTACGAAATTACCTGCTTTGGCGACATGCAGCGCTAATGCCGTCTTGCCGCTGGCGGTGGGACCCGCAATAAGCGCGACCATATTCTTAGGATTCGACATGTTCATCTCTACCCTGATAGCAGCAGATGCCACGGAAAGTGGTATAATTTCCGATGCTAAGGATCGCCTGGCGCAGGCAGGCTGCGTCCCATCTGCGGTAAATTGGCTTGCCGAGGAAAAAGCGTTCGACATCGCGTTTGATGGCGAAATCGCACAGGCCAGATCGGCGTTGTCCGACTTGGAAAAGCAATATGACATTATTGTTCAGCGCGAGACAGACAGGCGCAAAATGCTTTTGGTGTCTGATATGGACAGCACCATGATTACAGTCGAGTGTATCGACGAGCTGGCGGATTTTGCAGGCATTAAGCCTGAAATTGCGGCAATTACTGAACGTGCTATGGCTGGCGAGCTCGATTTTGCCGAAGCATTGAAAGCACGTGTTGCATTGCTCGCTGGACTTGATGCGTCATTGATCGACCAATGCTTGCGCGAACGCGTGCGGCCGATGGCCGGCGCAGAGACGCTGGTGCGTACAATGGCGGCATGGGGCGCACATAGGGTATTGGTGTCGGGGGGATTTACGCAGTTTACGGGACCAGTCGCGGGCATGCTTGGCTTTACGGAGGTGCATGCGAATGTACTGGAAATCAAGCACGGCTTACTGACAGGGGCATTGGCAGGTGAAATTGTCGACGCTGCCACCAAGAGGGCAGTACTGGTATCGGCCGCGCAGTCTCGCGCAACGGGTATCGGATCAGCGCTGGCAGTGGGCGACGGCGCAAATGACATGCCAATGATATTAGCGGCGGTTGCGGGGGGTGGTCTTGGTGTGGGATATCATCCGCGGCCACAACTGGCTGAGGCGGCCAATTTTGCTGTACGCCATAATGATTTGACGGCGTTGCTTTTTGCGCAAGGTGTGAAACCGAGCGATTGGATGAACTGAAATCAGGAAACAAATTGAGTGTGACACCGTTATCGTTATGGTTTGGCCTTAAGCCCAATATCAGGAGCATATCATGCGCAATTTTCTGCCGATCCTCATCATTCCAGTTCTCGCCAGTTGTTCGACCCTGCAGTCGTCAAAATCTGTCGAGGTGACGGAGGTTGTTACCGCAGATCTTGCACGCGCTGACGGCAGCTGGGCCGGCGTTGCCACAATATCCCGCCGCAGCGACGGAATTTTCTTAAGTCTTTCAGCTGAAGCTCCCGCTGCGGGCAGCTATGGTATGCATTTGCATTCTATAGGCAAATGTCAGGGGCCAGATTTCACCAGCGCTGGCCCACATTGGAACCCGGCAATGAAGCAGCACGGTCGGGACAATCCGATGGGTGCGCATGAGGGCGATCTGCCGAATGTGGACGCTGGTGCAGACCGCAAAATTACGCTGGAATACAAACTACCGGATTTTCCGCTGTCAGGGGCAACAGGCCTTCTCGATGCTGATGGCGGTGCTTTGGTCATTCACGAAAAAGCGGACGACTATAAAACGGACCCGAGCGGAAATAGCGGAAAGCGGATCGTCTGCGGCGTATTCAAATCCGGCAACCGCAGCTGATCCTAAACCTTATCAGCGTATAGCAAGCAACCTGGCGCTACGCGTTCAAGGATGGTGCTGATGTCTTCCTTGGCAAAGGCAAAACAACCTTGGCTGCGTCCGATTTTGCCCTGTTCGGTAATCAATGTCTGATTTACGTACCACGCGGGGTGCATGACGATGGCACGCGCCTCGGCTTGATTGTTCTCCGGGTCAAGGCCGATAAGGCGTCGGGACTCGCCGTAGTGCCCAATATATGTCTCGCCAACCAGATAACTCCCGGCCGACGTCGCTTCCGAACCTTCCACGTTGGAGAAATTCTGAACCCAACCGCTATGCCCCGGATCCGATCCCTTTCCATGCGCCACGAGATAGCGCGTTGAATGGCCGTTGCGCAGGTCAACAATGTAAAAACGCGGATCGCGCGAGGGTTTGGAAAAGTCTGCGATTGCGAGCAAATCATGATTGTGGATTCGGGATTTATGTGTGGCCAATGCTGCCTTGGCGCGGCTTAACAACAAGGGAGAAGGCGATGCCACGCCGCTCCCAGTGCCTGGCACAAACAAAATTTCGGCTGAGGTGGCTGGCACGGCAAGCAAGCTCGCGCTTGCCACTGCCGAATGGAGAAACTGTCTGCGACCGATTATCATGATGCCAAGGTAAGGCGCAATCCTTTACATAAATAGAGCAGGGGCGGACGTCTCGGCGTAAAACGAGGCCGGTTAGCCGCATTGCTAGCCAACCAGCCACTCTGCCTGTCGCATCACAAAATTTTAACATCGAAACTCAAGATGATTTTTGCTAAAGCGCCTTCGTCACGGTCTGCGGGCCGAACTATCGACACAATCAGGGGCTTATTGATGAGGTTTGGCGCGGGTATCCGCAAATTGCATGGCATCGTTGTGCTTGCTTCAATCATCATGCTGCCCGTCGGCGCTTCGGCATCCAAGCAAGTCGGGCAAGGCCAGCCCGCGCCTGTCCAACAGAATGAGAACGTACGCCCGGTTCAGGTTAATCGACCTGTGATCGCCCCACAAGTCGACGGGGCAAATGTCGCGCCACCTCCGATAACCACGCCTTCAATCACTCCGCCGCAGGTAACGGCCCCGACCGTCGTTATGCCCGCGGTCCCCCAAGTCGCGCCAAAGCCCCGCAAAAAGGGACCAGTTGATGCCTTGAAGCCAGGCCAGTTCGTTTGGGTTGCCCAAGACGCCTATGAAGGACCGATGAAGATTGTCGTCGTGCTTGATATTCAGCGGATTTATGTTTTCCAGAACGACAAGCTCATTGGCTTCAGCACCATATCGTCGGGAAAAAAAGGTAAGGAAACTCCAACGGGTTTCTTCACGATTTTGCAGAAGAATATAGACCACAAGTCAAACCTCTACAGCAATGCCCCCATGCCGTTCATGCAGCGACTGACATGGGATGGCATTGCCATGCATGGTGGCCAGCTGCCCGGATATCCTGCGTCGCATGGCTGCATTCGTTTGCCACTGGCTTTCGCCAAAGCGCTGTATGGCGTGACTCAAATGAACCAAGAAGTGTTCGTTCTAAGCGACACGGCAACACCAGTAAAAAGGCCCGAACCTAAGCCGATCGTTGACCCCGTGGTTGTGCCGCCACCAGTCTTGGACTCTGTGACGACGCCAGCTGTTTCAGCCCCACAAACGACGGTGCCATTTCCGCCCGAACCCTCGAAATCTAAAAGCCCTTAAGCTTTCAACTTAGTGGCGCCGACTGACCGAGACGTATTTATCTTGGGGTCTGTTCAACAAGCAACAAAATGATCCGTTGCGCGCAAGCGCGAACACCTCACTTCGAGAATTGACGTTTACGCTAACGTAAAGTAGTGACGTTACTGCAACGAAGAGGGAAGGTGCCATGGAATCTTTTACGGGTGAGGAAAGGCGAACCGATGCAACCATCGAAACGCCTGACGCATTCAATCGTGAATCCTTTACGATTTCGGACCTGTCGATTGAATTTGAGGTTACGGCGCGGGCGCTGCGGTTCTACGAGGACCAAGGTCTTATTTCGCCGGAACGCATGGGTTTAGCGCGTATTTATTCTAAGCGCGACCGGGCGCGGCTCGCTTGGATTTTGAGGGCAAAACGCGTTGGATTCAGCCTTGCAGAAATTCGCGAGATGATCGATCTTTATGATCTGAATGACGGTCGAAACATTCAGCGCCGCGTTACTATTGAAAAATGCCGGGACCGGATCAATTTGCTGAGAGCGCAACGTGACGATATCGAAAGCGCCATCAACGAGCTTACCCAGTTTGTTTCTACGGTTGAACAAGTGGAAGCTGCCGAAAAATCCAACGCGGCCTGACGCTGCACCAAACGTATTTCAAAGGATAAATAATGCCACGCTATACCGCCCCAGTTCGCGATATGCAGTTCATCCTCAACGAGGTTTTGGGCGTTGAACGCTTTGCCAATCTGCCAGGCTTCGAAAATGCCAGCGCTGAAATGATCGATGCGATCCTGACAGAAGGTGCCAAATTCGTGGAAGGCGTGCTTTTTCCGTTAAACCAGGTAGGCGACTTGCAGGGCTGCACCCGGCATGAGGATGGAAGCGTGACGACCCCTGATGGCTTTAAGGAAGCCTATAAGTTGTTCTGTGAAGACGGCTGGGGCACATTATCGGGGCCAGAGGAATTTGGCGGGCAGGGCATGCCGCACATCGTGTCAATGGCTTTTGAAGAGCTTATGGCCAGTTCCAACATGGCATTTGCGATGTATCCGGGCCTCACTCAAGGCGCGGTTTCCGCAATATTGGTCAAGGGCAGCGATGAGCAAAAGGCCAAATTCGCCCCTAACATGATTTCGGGCAAATGGGGCGGAACAATGAACCTGACCGAGCCGCATTGTGGCACGGATCTCGGTCTCATTCGGACAAAGGCTGTTCCCAGCGGCGATGGCAGCTACGCTGTTTCAGGAACCAAGATTTTCATCTCGTCGGGCGAGCATGATCTGACCGAAAATATCATTCATCTGGTGCTCGCAAAAACCCCGGGAGCGCCGGACAGCGTAAAAGGTATTTCGCTGTTTATCGTTCCCAAATTTATCGTGAATGATGATGGAACGCTTGGCGCGCGCAATGCGCTTTCATGCGGCTCGATTGAACATAAAATGGGCATTCACGGCAACGCAACATGCGTGATGAATTATGACGGCGCGACGGGCTATCTTGTCGGCGAAGAAAATAAGGGCCTAGCTGCCATGTTCATCATGATGAACATTGCCCGGCTTGGTGTCGGGCAGCAGGGTCTTGGCGTTGCTGAAGTCGCATATCAGAATGCCGTGCATTACGCGCACGACCGTCGGCAGGGGCGGGCGCTGACCGGACCGCAGGATATGAACGAGAAAGCCGATACCCTGTTCGTCCACCCCGATGTGCGCCGTATGCTCATGGATGCCAAGGCGTTCACAGAAGGCATGCGCGCCTTGTGCTTGTGGGGCGCGTTGCAAGCCGATTTGCTGCACCATGCGCAGACTGAAGAGGAACGGCAAATGGCGGATGACCTGTTGTCGCTGCTGACACCGGTCATCAAGGGCTATGGCACAGACAAGGGCTACGAAGTAGCGACCAATGCGCAGCAAGTCTATGGCGGCCATGGGTATATTGCCGAGTGGGGTATGGAGCAATATGTCCGCGATGCCCGCATCGCGATGATCTACGAAGGTACCAATGGTGTTCAGGCCATGGACCTGGTGGGCCGGAAGCTGGCCCAAAATGGTGGCCGCGCAATTCAGGCCCTTTTCAAAATCGTGGATGAGGAATGCGCTGCTGCAAAGACCGGTCCACTTGCCGATCTTGCCGGCCGTTTGGAAAAAGCGAATGGCGATCTAAAGGCAGCAACCATGTGGTTCATGCAAAACGGCATGGCCAACCCGAACAATATCGGGGCTGGCGCGCATCATTATATGCACATCATGGGCATTGTTGCGCTCGGTCTGCAATGGCTACGCATGGCAGAAAGTGCGCAAAAAGCGCTCGACTCCGGGGCTGGAAATGCAAGCTTTTATGAAACCAAGCTTGTGACGGCGCGCTACTTCGCCGAACGCGCTCTTCCTGACTGCGATGCGCTTCGCCGCAAGATCGAAGCTGGCAGTGAGGCTATCATGGCGCTGACACCGGAAATGTTTGCAGCGGCATAATTGCCCCGAACATCATTTGACAACAGAATGCCGGGATGATCAGTCCCGGCATATTTGTTTATTCAACCGGCAGGAAATCCGGAACCGACAGGTAGCGTTCGCCGGTATCATAATTGAAACCGAGCACGCGGCTGCCGGCAGGCAGTTCGGGCAGTTTCTGCGCGATGGCAGCAAGTGTTGCACCGGACGAGATACCCACCAACATCCCTTCTTCGCGCGCTGCACGGCGAGCCGTTTCCTTGGCAGTGTCGGGATCAACCTGAATCACGCCGTCCAAAAGTGCGGTGTGCAGATTCGCCGGAATGAATCCAGCGCCAATCCCCTGAATAGCGTGCGGGCCAGGCTGGCCACCGCTGATCACTGGGGACAATGTTGGCTCGACTGCAAACACCTTCAAATTTGGCCAGGCCTTTTTGAGAACTTCGGCACAACCGGTAATGTGTCCGCCTGTGCCAACGCCGGTGATCAGGGCATCGATGGGGCTGTCGCCAAAGTCTTCCAGAATCTCCAGCGCTGTCGTGCGGACATGGACATCGATATTGGCGGGATTTTCAAACTGCTGCGGCATCCATGAATTTGGCGTTTGCGACACCAATTCAAGTGCACGTTCAATCGCGCCCTTCATACCCTTTTCGCGCGGCGTCAGGTCGAAGCTTGCACCATAAGCCAGCATCAGGCGCCGACGTTCCAGCGACATCGACTCAGGCATTACGAGGATGAGTTTGTAGCCCTTGACCGCTGCAACCATGGCTAGACCAACGCCGGTGTTGCCCGACGTTGGTTCAATGATTGTACCGCCGGGCTTGAGGCTGCCGTCCTTCTCGGCAGCTTCGATCATGGCGAGCCCGATCCGGTCCTTAATAGACCCGCCCGGGTTGGTCCTTTCCGATTTGATCCACACTTCAGCATTCGGGAACATGCGCGCCATGCGAATATGCGGCGTATTACCAATGGTTTCGAGGATCGATTGTGCTTTCATGGACTTTTTCCTCTATATTGTGGCTCGAATGTACGGGCATTTTTCAGTTCGGGAAACAGACCCGCCCAAATTGCTGTAATGAATATGGCACCAGCGCCGCCAAATACAACTGCGCCGACTGGGCCAAGGGCCGCGGCGGCCAAGCCAGACTGCAGTTCACCCAGCTCGTTGGACGCGGAAATGGCAAGACCGGAGACCGAGCTTACCCGACCGCGCATCTCGTCTGGCGTGTTCAATTGAACCAGCGATGAGCGGACATA
>JANMJX010000048.1:0-1712 GCA_031371575.1 Sphingomonadales bacterium | reverse complement strand
AAGCCATCTCGACGGGTCAAAGCATATGCTGTCGCCTGAACGTTCGATGGAGATCCAGCGCCTGCTCGGCTCCGACATTGTCATGGCGTTTGACGAATGTCCGGCAAATGGCGTGTCGCGGGACGAGGCAATCAAATCGATGGAACTGTCGATGCGCTGGGCCAAACGATCGCGCGACGGGTTTGATGCTGGCGGCGACCATGCCACGCGCGCCGCTTTGTTCGGCATTCAACAGGGTTCGCTGGACGAGGAACTGCGCAAGCGATCGGCAGACGCGCTGATCGACATCGGCTTTGACGGCTATGCGGTTGGCGGCCTTGCCGTGGGCGAAGGGCAGGAGGCGATGTTTGGCTGTCTTGATTATGCCCCCGACCAATTGCCCGCCGACCGGCCACGTTATCTTATGGGCGTTGGCAAGCCCGACGATCTGGTTTGCGCGGTGGAGCGCGGGATCGACATGTTCGATTGTGTGCTGCCCACGCGGTCGGGGCGCAACGGCCAGGCATTTACCCATCATGGGCCCATCAACATCCGCAACGCCAAATTTGCCGAGGATCAAGGACCCATTGACGAAAAATGCACCTGCCCCGTGTGCGCGACCTGGACCCGCGCTTATGCGCATCACCTGATCCGCTCGGGCGAAATATTGGGCGCGATGCTGATGACTCAGCATAATCTGCATTATTACCAGATGTTGATGGCAGGGATGCGCGCAGCGATTTCGGAAACGCGCTTCGCGGCCTTTGCGCAGGATTTCCGGCGGGATTATTTGCGAAAGTGAGCGTTACGCACTCTTCTCGTCATCCCCGCGCATGCGGGAGCCGTACACGGCCAGAGGCCAATCCATGGCGTTGCTTTCCCCACCCCCGTCATTCCCGCGCAGGCGGGAATCCAACTCCTGACTGTGGAATTCCAACGCCGCCATGGCGTAAACCGTTGGATCCGGAGTTGGATTGGCCTCTGGCCGTCTACGGCTCCCGCATTCGCGAGGATGACGAAGTACGGGTTGGAACCTATGGTGGTCTAATATGACCGCCATCCCCCATGCCATTGCCCGCGCGCGTGCAAACAGCCCGTTTCTTGCCGGGCTGATCGACCGCAACCCCGACCTGATGTCGATGGTTGAGACAGGCGATTTCGATGCAGCGCTTGCCAGCGCGCTTGCCCGAAGCGCGGACAATGTCGGCACATCTCTGCGTAAGCAGCGTCAGGGCATAGCGCTCGTCACCGCGATCGCTGATCTGGCTGGCATCTGGGACCTCACACGAGTCACGCATATCCTGTCTGATTTTGCCGACCATGCGCTGGATGCAGCGATTGCGACCGCAATAGAAGAACGCGTTCCCGGCGCGCCTAATCAGGGCTTTGCCGTGATCGCGCTTGGCAAGCATGGCGGGCGCGAGTTGAATTACTCGTCGGATATCGACCCGATTTTCCTGTTCGATCCCAAGACGCTTCCCCACCGCGAGCGCGACGACGTCGCCGAAGCAGCCGTGCGTTATGGCCGCCGCGTGATCGAGCTTTTGTCTGCGCTCGATGGCGACGGTTATGTTTTTCGCGTCGATATGCGGCTTCGCCCCTCGCCTGAGGTCAGCCCGATTGTCCTCCCCGTGGAGGCAGCAATCAGTTACTATGAATCGAGCGCTTTGGCGTGGGAGCAAGCCGCGTTCATCCGGTCGCGTGTCTGCGCTGGCGACCGCAGCCTTGGCGAT
>JANMJX010000046.1:0-1750 GCA_031371575.1 Sphingomonadales bacterium | reverse complement strand
GCTTGTCGTCCAGTTGCACCCATGATGCCAAAAGCTGGTTGATCCGGTCCGCCATTTCGGACGCACCCGCTTTCGTGAACGTAATGCACAACAGATTTTCTGGTTCGACATCGTTTTCCAGCAGCAAACGAATGACACGCGCGGTCAGCACTTGCGTTTTGCCCGTGCCGGCAGAGGCGCTCAGCCAGATATTGTCGCCGGGAACCACCGCGCTTTCTTGCGCAGGGATCAACGGATGCAGTTTCTTGATTTCCGCGCTCATGTCTGATCCCCGGAAATCGACTGACGGCCATTCCATTCCTGCAACCGCATAAGCTGGTCATAATCGCCATAAAGCGAAAATTCGGGGTGCAGCTTTGCCGTGAATGGCCCGGTGCCCAATATCCATTTGCCAATGGCTTCCTCGGCCTGCGCGACCGCGAATGAAACGAAATCGGCACGCTGCGGCTTGCTGTCTTTGGCGCTCGAACTGGTGGGCACAGCAACAAAACCGAAATCCTTGTCCTTGTTTTTGGCAAGGCTCCAATATTCGAACTGGCTTGCGGCACCGGAGACGCCTTTGAACGCAAGCTGTTCCGCCATATAGCCGATCAAACCAAGTTGTAGGGCAAAGCCAGCGTTGATTTGCTTGGTCGATGGCGGCATGCCGGTCTTGTAGTCGATGATGACAAGATCCCCATCCGCAGTCCGGTCAATCCGGTCGACGCGGCCTCTAATGGTGATGCCTTTAAGGGTGATGCTGCCTGGCTGTTCGGCCACCGCAACGACGCGGCACTGCTCCTCCATCAGGCGTGCGGTTTCCTTTGCTACCCAGCGCAAGCCAGCGGATATGCGTGGCTGCCATAATGCGCGCAGCAAGGGATCGGTGGATTCCTGCGCGAGCAGATCATTGGCGCGCTGCACCAGACTGTCGACGGCGCAACTGTCGTCCGTGAACCATTTTTCCAATATGTCGTGTACAAGGCTGCCGCGCCAGGCATAGCTGGGATCAGCGTCCACCTTTTCCAGCACGGGAAGGCCAAGAATGCGCTTGGCATAAAAGGAATAAGGGTCTGATTTCAACTGGTCGAAATCCGTGACCGACAAGGACACCAGACGCTGCTCCGGACCTGGCACTGGTAATGGCCGTGACGCAAAGGGGACGGTCTCTACCGGTCTGTCCAGCGCAGTCGCGAAGGCCAGGAGCTGATTATCAGCCACAAGCGTGCCCGCAGTCAGCGCCTTGATCCGCAGCAAGAAGCGCGATGCGACCGTTGGCCCGCCACGATCCCGCCGTGCGCGCGTCAGCAGCACTTCCTTCGCGCCCAAGGCCGTGGCCAGATCATGCGCCGAAAGGCCAATATTCCGGTCCAGTGTCGGCAGCTTCAAATACCGCCTGATGGCAGGCGCCAGCCATGGATCCGGCTGCGCAATTTGCGGCCACGTGCCCTCGTTTAATCCCGAACAGATCAACAAATCCGCCTGTTGAAGGCGTGCCTCCAACAGGCCGTAAATCGCCACGCGCGGATGGCCGCCATAAGGCGGGCGAACGACGGCGCAGGAGAAAATCTCCTTGAATGTGGCGACGAGGCCAGTGGCATCAACCCGGCCAAGACGCGCGAGATCACTGTTGCTCGCCTCTTCCCAATTGCGCGCCAGTTCGCGTCCGCTTGCCCCGCGCCAGACGGCGTTTTCGGTCAAGGCCGCAGCGACATCGCGCAAGGTTGCGAGGGCAACGTCAAGTGTCTTTCCATCAGCCTTTTCAAGCGGC
>JANMJX010000200.1:0-4800 GCA_031371575.1 Sphingomonadales bacterium | reverse complement strand
ATTGATATCAGCTATACCGCGACCGCGGCGATCGACCGGGGACCGACCGATATAAAGGGCCGCGATACTGTCGCGCATCTCGATTTGCCGCCTGCCTATATCCAATATCTGATGCCCAGCCGATACTGCCCGTCCGACCGTCACGAAAATTTCGTGGCGACGCGGTTCGATGGTCCGACCAAGGGCGATCAAATTCTGCAGATGGCCGAATGGATTTATGACAATGTCGCTTATGCCCCCGGCTTTTCGCCGATCGGGGCAACCGCGACCGACACATTTATCTCGCGCCGCGGCGTGTGCCGCGACTTTGCCCATCTGCTCATCACCTTTGCCCGCGCCGCAGACGTCCCGGCACGCATGGTGTCGGCTTATGGCCTTGGCGTCGATCCGCCCGATTTCCATGCGGTGGTCGAAGTATATCTGGATGGCAGTTGGCATCTCGTCGATCCCACGCGTCTTGCACCAGAAGAACATCTCGTGCGCATCGCGGTCGGGCGGGACGCTACTGACATCAGCTTCATGACAATATTCGGCACTGCCAACATGATTTCCCAATCCGTGACAGTTAGCCGCGCAGACTTGCAAAGCTAGTCCATTATGTTATAACGGACGTATGAACGAAACCGTCAAAATCATTAAGGTCGGCAACAGTGCGGGAATGATTCTTCCCAAGGCTATGCTGGCCAAGCTGCGCGTATCGCTCGGCGATCAACTATATCTCACCGAAACACCTGATGGTGTGCATCTGACGCCGTCGGACCCGGCTTTTGAAGCGAAAATGGCGCTCGCTGAATCGATCATGCGTGAAGACCGGGATATTCTTCGCGTATTGGCGCAATAATAGATATTTATGTCAGGGAATGCTCCGGTCGAGCCACATTGGCTTGATAGCCGCGATGCGCTCGCTATCCACGACCGGCAAATCGCTGAGCATGGGGGCATAGCCGGCGTGCGGGACTCAAATCTGCTGGACTCAGCCCTCGCGCGCCCTATCAACCAATGGGCGTACGGAAAGACCGACCCAGCTGAACTTGCCGCTGCTTATGCCTATGGTATTGCCCGCAATCATCCCTTTGCTGACGGCAACAAACGCACAGCTTGGGTTGTTGCACGCCTGTTTTTGGCTCTGAACGGTATAAAGCTGACGTTCGATAAGGTTGATGCAACCAATTTGGTCATCGCCCTCGCCGCTGGCGAATTGTCCGAAGACGAACTGACCGCCTGGTTCCGCGACCATCTCGCTTAAGGCAACAAATCCGACGGCAAGGTTGGCTCGCTCAGGATTTTCTCCATCCGCCGCCAGCGTTCGGTTTCATCGGGATTCCCGCGCTCGACATAATTGCGCACCAGATCCTTGCCCCAGCCATAATTGATCACATAGCTGCGATAATGGTCGGTAAAGCCAACCGACTGCTCAGCGCGGGCGGGCGAAAGCAGCAGATATTTCTGCGTCAATTCCAAGGCCTGCGCCCGGTTGATTTCCCCGTCCAGATACATTTTGGCAATGGTCAATCGCGCGCCCGTCAAACGGTCGGTCATCTGCTGCATATTCCAATATGTTTCAGCCGATGTGGGATCGAGCCCCGCCAAAGGATAGAGCACATCCCGTTCAAATGCGAGCCGCTCCCTCGACGGAAATGCCAGGTCGATGCCGTAATTTGCGCTGCCTTCGGACAAGACGCTGGTCGGGCTGTACAAGGGATTGACCTCATATTCCTTCCAGCCATTTTTACGGGCGAGCCGTTCCTCAATTAGGAGATTGAGCACATGATGGCCCGGATAGCCTTCGTGACAGCCCAGATCGACCGCGCGGCTGATGCGGATGGGAAGGTCGGTGTTGATCTGGATCAGGCTTTTATAATTGCCCTTGTAATAATTGTAGCCGGACCATGTCTTGCCCGTCACAAATTCCATGGCGAAGGTCTCGCCTGCAGGCAGGTTGATATGCAGCGCGGTGCGGCGTTTGCATTCCGCAATCGCGGCGTCGAAGACGGGTTTCAGCCGGTCCTTGGGAATGACAAAGCGTTCATTGAACGCATCTACCCGCGTTGGCAGCGGTTCATTGCCGGGGACGAGTTTTTCAAGATCAGCCAATAAAGAATCATAATAAGAAAGCGGCTTCAGATCCGGAACCGTCGCAAATTGGCCTTTGGCTTCGTCGTCAAAGCGGAACTTACGGCCCTGAAGCATCTGCAGCCTCGTGTCTGCCGCGACCAGCATCCCGCGCAATGCAAGCGCACGGCGGCGGTCAGCGCCCGCAGCAATATTGGGCAAGGCGGCATCGATTGCGCCCGTCAGCGCGCGGGCCTCGGCGATAAGCTCCGCCAATGAACGCGGATTTGCCTTGGCTGCAGCCTGCAGATTGTCGGGCCCGTAATATGCGTCGACATATTCCGCCTCATGCGTGCCTGCTTCCAGAGTTAGCCTTATATATGCATCCGATACACGCGCGATGGACATCGTCGGCGCAACTGGCGCTGTATCCTGCATGGGACCAACCGGGGTGCAGCCCGAAGCGAGCAACAGCAGCGGCAGAAGGTTTTTGCGAACGGTCATAGGACGTCTCCGGATGTTTGATTGCGGGTCGCGGCGAGCCGCAAAATCACATAGCCCAAGATTGCAGAAAGTATCGACCCCATCAGAACGCCAACCTTTACCGCATCGCCTTGTTCCGGACCAGCGAAGGCAAGGCCGCCGATAAACAGGCTCATTGTAAAGCCAATGCCGCACAGCAATGCCACGCCATATACCTGCGCCCAGCTGGCATTGGCGGGGCGAAATGCGATGCCCAATTTAACCGACGCCCAAACGCTCAGGAAAATCCCGATCTGCTTGCCAAGAAACAACCCTGCGGCAATCCCAAGCGGCAGCGGTGACACAAGGGAGGCAAGGCTGGTGCCCGCAAGAGACACGCCAGCATTGGCAAAACCGAATATGGGCACAATAAAAAATGCAACTGGCTTTACGAGCGCATGTTCGAGGCGGTGGAGCGGCGAATCTTCTGCATCAGGCGCAGCAAGCGTGCGCCGGAACGGAATAGCGAAAGCAGTCATTACGCCAGCAATGGTCGCGTGCACGCCCGACAATAACGTCGCATACCACAACAGGGCGGCGAGGATGAGATAGGGCAAAAGCGCGTTCACCCGAAACCGGTGGAGCGCCATCATCGCCAGCCAGATAACCGCCGCCGCCGCCAGCGCCGTCAAGTCAAGTTGAGCGGTGTAAAACAAGGCAATAATGGCAACCGCGCCCATGTCATCCACAATGGCGACAGTGGTCAGGAACAATTTGAGCGACGCCGGCGCGCGGCTCCCCAGAAGCGCAAGAACGCCAATGGCAAACGCAATGTCCGTCGCCGCTGGTATCGCCCATCCGCGTTGCAAGATGGGGTCGCCGCCTGCAATGCCAAGGTAGATCATCGCCGGAACCACCATTCCGGCCGCCGCCGCAATCATTGGAAGCCGACGGTCTGCCCATGTCGACAAATGTCCATCGACAAATTCGCGTTTGATCTCCAGCCCGACGAGCAGGAAGAATATCGCCATCAGGCCATCATTGATCCAAAAATGGACCGTCATTGGGCCAAGTTTTGGCGTGAGTTCGGGTCCGGTGACCAAATGCACAAAATGTGCGTAGTCATCCGCGAACATCGAATTGGCGAGCAGCATGGCAAAAGCAGCTGCCGCCATTAACAATATTCCGCCGGCTGCCTCGCTCGTAAGAAAGGCCCGAAGCGCCGAACCTGCGCGATGCGTGTTTACGATATTGGTCATTTCAATTCTTATGACGACGGGGCCAATCGATGGCAAGCACTGGAAGAAATTGAGCAATCTTCTAGCCTAAGCCGCTAAATATGATCTTGAACCGCAGTTAAGGCGCAAGCCATATGCCAAACATGTTTTTCAAGAGTTCTTTCGTCGATTCTGGATCATCGATGCGCACACAATTTTCCATCGACGTGACGGAGGGCCAGAGCAAGGGTGGCGGGCTATTTGCGGAAATCCAGATGCACGCGCACCAATTGCTGCTCAGCAACACAAAGGGCACACTGAGATTGGGGGCTGGCGTCTACGTGGCGAACAGGAACAGCGCATGCGACTGGATGTCGGTCTCGCAATCCGCGCACATTTCCCGTTGGTCGGGACCGAAATGCTTGTCGATGCCAGCTGGCGTTTTCGCATCGCTTTCACCGCCCGGCCCGGCAATGGCCCGGCGGTCACCTTGTCCACCAGTTTCTAAGCGGCGGCCTTTATCCTGCCGTCAAATGGCGTTAGGGTCAGTTCGTCAATCATGGATATCTATCTTCCCATAGCCAATCTGTCGGTCAACGCGCTGGTGATCATCCTTCTGGGTGGCGGCGTAGGCGTGCTGTCGGGGATGTTTGGCGTCGGCGGCGGGTTCCTGACCACGCCGTTGCTGATATTTTACGGCATCCCGCCCGCGGTTGCCGCAGCCTCTGCGTCAACGCAGGTGACGGGCGCAAGTGTCTCGGGCGTGTTCGCCCATATGAAGCGCGGCGGCGTGGATTTTCAGATGGGCGCTGTATTGGTGGTCGGCGGTGTTTTCGGCACCGCCGCCGGCGCGGTCATCTTCGAAATACTGGAATCGCTTGGCCAGATCGATACCGTCATCAACATCCTGTATGTCATCATGTTGGGTAGCATTGGTGGCCTCATGGCCAAGGAAAGCCTGGCCAGCGTCCGCGCCGTTCGGTCAGGCAAACCGGTTGCAGCAGCCAAAAGGCGGCATCATCCACTGGTGGCCAGCCTGCCAATGCGCTGGCGGTTCTACCGGTCCGGA
>JANMJX010000180.1:0-5848 GCA_031371575.1 Sphingomonadales bacterium | reverse complement strand
AAAGCATGGCGAAAAATTGCAAAAGAGACGCATCCTGACGTGAACCCTGGAAATGCCGATGCAGCCAAGGCATTTCAGGCGGGGCAGGCGGCTTATGATGTCCTTCGCGTCGCCGAAGAACGTCGTGCGTGGAAGGGGTAGGCTTTCCCCTGATCAGCCCGAATAGCGCGCTGCCGTTGCACGGATCAGTGCAATCATGTTGGGAATGCCCTGCGTACGATTTGAACTCAGCTGATTCTTGAGATCAAATGGTGCCAAGCCAGCCTCGATATCGGTGTGCAGGATTTCAGCCGCATTTTTTCCGTCGATAGTTTTGAGCACGAGGGCAATGATGCCTTTCGTTATGGCTGCATTGCTGTCTGCCAAGAAAGCGAGGTGCCCATTCTCTTCCACCGGGTAAACCCAAACATTTGCCGAGCATCCTCTGACAAGTGTGGCGTCTGTTTTTAATGCTTCTGGCATTGGCGCAAGCTCTCGGCCCAAGTCGATCAACAATCGATATCGGTCGTCAGCCTCGAGAAATTCATATTCTTCTTCGATGTCGGTGAGTGTGCTCATCCAACCGCGCATATGGCGGCAGGGTTCAGATATCAATCCCTGCCGCGATGGCTTCAAGCCTTTTGACGCGTTCTTTCAAATCAGCCACTTCGATCCGCGCGTTGGCTGATGGTACCGGTGCGTCGCTTCCACGACGCACCACATCCAGTTCGGCATGCTTTAGCGCAATCCAGTCACGCCATCCGCGTAGCCCAAGCGAGGAGATAATCCCCACGGTCAGCACTGCGAAAGCACCGATGATGATATAGAAGTTGGGATCCTGTTCCATGGTTCCTTCCTTTCCGACTGCCTGCCGTTATCGGCCGCGCAGTTCTTCGATCTGACGGTTGATGTCACTTGCACTATTATTGTCAGTCGCAATTCGCTCAAGAACCTGAATTCGGTCTTTCAACGCACGGATCTCCTCCTGCATCTGCTGCGTCTCGGCATTGTTCATAAGACGATGCGTTTTTGTGCCCATGAAGTCCTGATCTTCGACAATGCCGTGCTTTGCCTTTTGTTTGGTCTGAATAATCTTTCCGAGTGTGACGATAGCGATGATCGCGACGACCATTTCAAACGGGCCCATGATATACTCCTTAGATAAGATCTGGTTGTGGTTTCAATTGCTGCGGGGGCAAACTGCGGAGCTCTTCGATTTCCTTTGCAAGGCTGTAGCCCTGATCGGTGATGATACGTTCGAGAACAGCAACGCGTTCTTCAAGACGCCCTTTATCAGCAGCATATTGCGCGGCTTTTTCGGCTATATTATTTGCGTTCAATTCCATCTGGCGCTCTTTAAGCTTCAACCATGGCCGAACAATCGCGCCTGAAAAGATGGCTAGCAAACCACAGCTGATGCCGAGAATGGGGATGAGAAGCGGGTTGATGTCCATTATCTGTTCCTTCAGTTCGACGGCCCGCGAAGGGCTTCTATTTCAGCTGTCAGCCGATGGCTGTCATCCACCACTATTTTCTCGATATTGGCGAGGCGGTCTTTGACTGAGCCAAGTTCAGCGCGCAGTTGGGCGTTTTCCTGGCTCAACAGCTTAACGCGTTCGACAGCTTCCTGATCATGTTTAGGATAGACAGCCTGACCCCAAGCGCCATCCAACGGATAACCGTTTTTGATACGCATCCATGTGGTGACGACCCACCCTGTGACGCCGACAACCGTGATCAAAGTCACTGGCATTGCCAGTCTCATCAATCCATCAATGACAACGGGATCCATGTGATATTCCTTTCGCCCTGCTCAACGCAGCTTTTCTATTTCTTCTGACAGGCGCCCAGCCTTGTCGGTGACAATGCGTTCCAGCACCGCGATGCGTTCTTCGAGATGCCCGATCTTTCCGTTCATCGCTTCGTTCTCGCTGCTCAAGAGCGCGATTGAACGTTCTTCGGCAGGATTTTTGTCATTTTTGTATGTTTTACCGCTCCATTCGTCCTCAAGCGCATAGCCATGTTTCGCACGGATCCAATTGTTGATGATCCAGCCAACCGTTGCGATCAGGACGATAGCTACGACGAATGATGGTCCTCCAAAAATCACGTCAGATCCTTCCAAGGCAAGCGCCGCGTGACGGGACGGATTGGCGTATCGCGGAAATCAACGCTCCAGTTGCGGCGATCGGCTTGGCGTTTCTTCTGCGCGAAGTGGCGATATGCGAACCAAGCAATCAGCCCGAAAATGATTAATGTGAACACATTATATTCCCTCCAGAATGTGGCGTTTTATCGCAAGCTTTCGATTTCTTCGGCTAGCTGCTTGTTGTTGCTGACATAATAGGTTTCCATTTCGGCCAGGCGATGATCAATCTCGCGAAAGCGTGAGCGGATGTCCCGGGTGGTCCGGGCAGGCGACTGACGCACGCCCTGCCAGAATTTCTGCTCTTCACGGTCGTCCGTATACAGATGAATCGGTTTCCGGTTGGCCATCCATGCCGTGATCACGTAAGCGATTAGCGTCCAAGGAAAGCCGCCCATCAATGTGAGCATCACTGCACCCAGACGGACCCAAAGAACGTCAACGCCCGTATAGTCTGCTATCCCCGCGCAGACGCCCTTCCATTTGGCATTCTGCTTATCAAGATAAAATTTGGTGTGAGTCCCTGACATTTCAGCGGTTCCTTTCCAGCCTGCGTACATTTTCGGGGTCAAAATCTGGGGTATCAAGTTCGATGCGGCGCGGCTGCCATTCGGGGTTTTCCTGGGCCACTAACCGTTCGACAGTTTCGAGACGATCTTCGAGCCGGCGAGCAAGTTCGTGCATATCGCCAAGCATCCGCTCATCGTCATTTGTCAGTGTCGCTGCAGTCTTCCACCGCGTAACATAATGAAGTACTAGCCAAGGGAGCGCTACAAACAGCATTCCTACGACCATGACGGGAACAAGCACATCTTCCATGGTTAGCCTTCCTTCTTGGGATCGGCCTTCATGGCCTGTTTCATTGCTTCCAGCTCGGCATCAACGACATCGAACGATTCAAGGGCAGCGATTTCATCGCCTAAAGTCCGTGGGGCCTCCGAGCCGATGGACAGCGAGTCTGCATATCCCTGAGCTTCATCAACACGGCGTTCGAGAACATCGAAGCGTGAAAATGCCTCGCGGACCTTGTCGCCATTGTACATCGTGCGCAGCTTGACCTGATTTTCTGCGCTTTCGAGACGCGTCATCAGTGCGTTTTGACGGCTGCGGGCATCGGCGAGCTTCTTCTGAAGCTTGTGAATGTCCTGTTCTGACGCTTTGAGAGCATCGTTCAGAACGTCGACTTCAGACGTCAGTTGCTCCTTCATGTCGGTCGCCTTGCGCTTTTCGAGCAGCGCAGCTTTGGCCAAATCTTCACGGCCCTTCGACAGTGCCAGATGGGCTTTATCGGTCCAGTCTGCTTCAAGCGTGTTCAGCTTGTCGATATGGCGACGCAGTTCTTTCTGGTCTGCAATCGTGCGCGCTGCGGAAGCCCGGACTTCGACAAGTGTCTCTTCCATTTCCAGAATGATCATGCGGATCATCTTTGCCGGGTCCTGCGACTTGTCGAGCAGGTCGGTGACATTGGCGGCGATGATATCGCGGGTTCGTGAAAATATGCCCATTGGGTAACTCCGTAAATGTTTGTTGGCGACTCTATTTAAAAAGGGGGCGACCGGGTGCCTTGGGGAGGTAGGGGGGGAGCTGGGGCACTCCGGTCGCAGGCTTTCGAACTCAGGCAAGATAGCTGACCACGAAAGGCCTATGGGTATAGGTTTGGGCATTCAAATCACCACCATCGTGATGATTCAGAACCGATACGGCATAGCTGGTGAAGATCATCGAGATGGACAAGGCGACAGCAAGCCAAAGACGGCTTTCTGACCCGTTTGCGTTATTGCTGGTTTCGATATCTTTGCGCATGTCGTTTCTTCCCTTTATCAATGGCCGATCGTGCCGGCTTGTAAGATGCTTTGCAGGGAGTGTGCCAATTTGTCTATTTTCGCACATTTGCGCCATTTTCGTAAAAATATCTGGCATGCATGCTAGTAATTATTGCCACTCTATGGTGAAATATGCCAATGTTTGAAAATGGACAGGGATAGCGTTCAATTTATTGGTCAATCATCGGCATTTCTCGATGCCGTTGAGCGCGCAAGCCGTGCCGCGCCGCTCAACCGACCGGTGCTGGTGGTGGGCGAAAGAGGGACGGGCAAGGAACTGATCGCAGAGCGCCTTCACCGGCTGAGCGGCCGGTGGGACGGACCGCTTGTTACAATGAACTGCGCAGCACTGCCGGAAACACTTATTGAGGCCGAACTGTTCGGGCATGAGGCTGGCGCTTTCACGGGCGCGACGCGCGCACGCGAGGGACGGTTTGAGGAGGCCGACGGCGGTACGTTGTTCCTCGATGAACTCGGCACATTAAGCATGGGCGCGCAGGAGCGTCTTTTACGCGCGGTCGAATATGGCGAAGTCACACGCATTGGTTCGTCACGCCCGATGCGAGTCGATGTGCGCATTGTTGCGGCCACCAACGAGCATTTGCCCAATATGGTTGAAAAAGGGCGGTTCAGGGCGGATTTGCTTGACCGGCTTTGTTTTGAGGTGGTGACATTGCCACCCTTGCGCGTGCGTGAGGGCGACGTCGAGGTGCTGTCCGAATATTATGGACGCAAAATGGCCGCGGAGCTTGGTTGGGACGGCTGGCCCGGATTTGGCGAGGTCGCAACCCGCGCGCTCGAAAACCATCTCTGGCCAGGCAATGTCCGTGAATTACGAAACGTCGTCGAGCGCGCGGTCTATCGTTGGGCCGATCCTTCACAACCGGTCGATTATATCCAGTTTGATCCGTTCGACAGCCCGTGGCGCGGCGGGGTTGCAGCTTCGGCGCCGGCACAGGTCCAGTCCGACAATCAGGCGAGGGAGGGCGAACCACGCTTTTCAAACGATTTGAGCCAAGCTGTCGATGTCACCGACTTTCGCGAGGCGACGGAGAAATTCGAAAAAGCGGTTCTTGAACAGGCACTCGCCAAGTGCCGTTATAACCAGCGTCAAACCGCCAAGGCGCTTAACCTCAGCTATGACCAACTGCGCCACACGCTGAAAAAGCACGATCTTCTGGGATAAAAAAGGGGCAGCCGCAGCCGCCCCTTTTTCGTTATTTCATCTGGTCCAGCGCATTAACCGCCGTTGAAGCTGACCATCGCATAGAGCATGGGGATCGACAGCATCGTGTTGATGCGTGACGTGATCATTGCGGTCGTCGCGGCTTTTGCTTTGGATGCGTCGTCCGCTTCAACGATGCCAAGTGCCTTTTTCTGGTTCGGCCATATGATGAACCAAACGTTGAATGCCATGATCAGGGCAAGCCACATCCCGATGCCGATAAGGTCATAACCCTGTTGGAAGGTCAGCGCCTGCACCAGATAGGAGGGCGCGCCTTCGCCGGGCTGACCAGCAATTGCCAGGCCGAACAATACGGTCAGTGCGGCTGCCCAGCGGAAAAAGAACAATGCGGCCGGCGCAATATGCTTCGATATGCCAGGCTTAAGTTCTGCAGGGATTTTCGGCATGGTGGGGATTTGCACAAAGTTGAAATAGTACAAAAGTCCAATCCAGACGATGCCGACAAATGTGTGGATCCAGCGAAACAGCGCCGGAAGCGCAAAGCCGCCGTCTCCGCCATGCAGCGCGATGACCGCGATTGCCAATATCAATCCCGCGACGAGCACCAGATGTAGATTTCCAAAAAATTTCGCCATTTTTTCCTCCTGTAGGCATTCAGGCTGTATTGCCCCTGATGTCTTGCTGACTATCTGGGTGAGCGAGGCTTGTCACATA
>JANMJX010000079.1:0-28134 GCA_031371575.1 Sphingomonadales bacterium | reverse complement strand
CGCGTGCCGCGAATGCGCCATCACGTCGTCCGCTTGCTGCAGCTTCCTGCGCGCGCGCTGCGGCTGTTGCTTGCGCCTGCTGCGCGACCAGGAAACTTATATTTTGTTCAATGCCGCTGCTGGCGCGAACCGTGTTAAACGCAAGGATGTTTCCATTGCTGCCCGACGCGTTTGCGGTGGCAACTTCACTCGTCGTCAGCGCTGCGGCAGTCATATCAGCGGCGGAGCCAGTGAAATTGAGCAGAGCCGCGCCGGGATTGCCATTGGCATCAAAGCCTGCCTGATGCGCTGCGTTCAGCGCGCCGCTCAATTGTGCGGCCAGCAAATCCAGTCCCGCGAGCTGGTCGGAAATATGGGTGGCCGCATCCGCGAGGCCAGCAAATTTGCCCGATGCCGGCTGAAACGAAGTGGATGGCGCAATGCCGAAGGACAATAGGCCGCCTGCAGAAACGCCAAGCGTGACCGTCGCGACCGTGTCGCCCTCCACCAACGGATCGCCAGCCGCCGTGCGTACAATCGCCGCACTGCGTGCATCGTATGTGACCTGGACATTCATTGCGCCCGATATACTGCCAACCAAGCGGTCGCGTTCATCCAGCAACGTCGCTTCATTGCTTGAACCTGCACGTGCACGGCGCAGGCCATCATTGACGCGCGCAAGTGCAGAGAGATCGGCGTTCAGCTGATTTACCGCCCCTTGGGCCTCGGTTGCGACGCCATTTGCTGCTGAAGTGAGGGCAGCGGAAGTGCGGCGAAACGCGCTTGCGCTGTCGTCAATGCTCGACAAAAACTGGCTTCGAAGCGTCGGGTCGTTGGGATTTGCGCTTAGCTGGTCCGCCGCCGCGAATATCGCGGTCACATTTCCGCTGATGCTGTCGCCGCCATTGTCGAGGGCGCTTTCGGCCGCCGTCATCCAATTAAGCCGCGCCGACTGGCGAGCAGCTTCGCCCGAGGCGGTGCGCGCGTCATCAACAAGCCATTGGTCAAGTTCGCGCGTCACGCCGGCGGCGGATACGCCGCCCGGACGAACATTGTTGCGCGACAGGACAAGGTCCCCCGCCGCTGGTGCTTCCTCAAGCCGCACCGTGCGACGGACATAGCCGTCGGTCTGGGCATTGGCGATGTTGTCACCAACAACCGCAAGCGCACGGCCATAAGCCTTGACCCCGGATGCACCGATTGCGAGCAGATCACTCATTTCTTTGGTCCAAGTTGTTTTTCGACGAGATCTGCAATGCCGAACTGGCGCAAGGCAGCCATGCTATCGGCAACACGCGCATCGGCCATTTCGCGAAAATTGTCCGACGCGCTTGAACCCATGATGTCTTCGCCAAGCTTCGCCTTGCGCATGCTGGCCATCATCTGGCGCAACATGACGGCTTCAAACGCCTCTGCAGCCTTGCGCAATTGCGGATCGGGCTTGGGCGACACGAGGCCAGAGGCTGCAACGGGTTGGGTCTTTATCATATTACCACAAGCTCCGCACTCAGCGCGCCGGCCTGTGACAATGCCTCCAATATGGCAACCAGATCGCCTGGCGAGACGTTCAGCTTGTTGATGGCATTGACGATGTCAGACAGCGAAGCCCCTTTATCCCACAGGAATGCGGGCTTGCGGGTTTCTTCGATGCTGATGTCGCTGTTTTGTTCAACTGTTGTTTCACCTGCGCTAAATGGCGCAGGCTGGACCACGATGGGATTTTCATCGACCCGGACCGTCAGCTTGCCGTGGCTGACCGCGGCAGGTGCAACGCGCACTGCGCCGTTGATGACGACTGTGCCAGTGCGGGCATTGACGATGACGCGCGCTTGCGGTGCCGCGCGCTTGATCTCGATATTCTCAATCAGTCCCATCAGCCGGATGCGGGCTTCGCCCCCGACCGGCGTATTGATGCGGATGGAGGCACCATCAACAGCCTGCGCAAGGCCAGAGCCCAGCTGCCGGTTGATTGCATCTGCAACCAGACCTGCATTGCTGATATCATATTGTGCAAGATTGAAGGTCAAGCTGTCTGATTGCGCAAATCCTGTGTCGACGCTGCGTTCGACGGATGCGCCGCCGCTGATGCGGCCGGCAGAGGGAATATTGACCGAAAGCTTCGATCCGTCCGCTGCGTCAACGCCAAGTCCGCCAACAACAAGATTGCCTTGCGCCATGGCATAGATCTGGCCGTCTGCACCATATAATGGCGCCATGACCAACGTCCCGCCGCGCAAAGATTTGGCCTTGCCCAATGCGGAGACGGTAATGTCCAGCCTTTGGCCAGGTTTTGCAAATGGCGGGAGTTCAGCGGTAATGAGCACGGCGGCTGCATTTTTGAGCGCTGGGTTGATCCCAGCTGGCAAGTTAACGCCAAAACGCGACACGGCGCCTTTGACGCCTTGCGTGGCATAATCGAGGCTGTCGTCACCTGTCCCGGCAAGACCAACAACGACGCCATAGCCCGTCAGCTGGTTGGCACGAATGCCCTGGAACTGGCCAATATCCTTTATGCGTTCGGCATGTGCGGCCGGCGCAAACAGCAAGGCGATGCAAAGCAGAAGCGCGCGCATCAGAATGGACTTATCTTTGAAAAGAAACGCTGCAGCCAGCCTTGCTGACTGGCGCGGGCGATTTCGCCTTTGCCTGTGTACAGGATTTTGGCGGCTGCAACGCGGGTCGAAAGCACGCGGTTGTCGACACTGATGTCGGCCGATCGCACGATGCCCGAAAACTGCACATTCTCATCGCCACGGTTCAAGGTCAGGAATTTCTCCCCCTTCACCAGCATATTGCCATTGGGATAGACGGCAGCGACGGTCACACTCAATTCTCCGGACAGGGCATTTGACTGGGCGGTTTCGCCTTTGCCTTTAAACGACTGATCGCCGCCCATATTTATATCTCCGGAGGTAAATAAGCTCAGCGGCCCGCTTGCAGGGGGGCTGATGCCGATATTGCCGTTGCGTCCGGTGGTTGCGCTGTTGCTTTTTGTGGCAGTCGTTCGCTCGACCAGAGCGATGGTAATGATATCGCCAACCCGGCTTGCACGGGCACCTGATGTGAGCGGGCTATATTGCTCGGCACGGAATATCGCACCATCCGCCATGGCTGGCGCAGTGGGGGCTGGCAGCGTGGCGCCGTAATCGGGCGGTGCCACTTTGCTCTTACCCGCCTGCGCGCTCAATGGGAGTGCAAGCAAGGCCAGCGCGATGATGTTACAGCGTCTGTGTGGCATTGCGCATCATTTCGTCTGTTGCCTGGATCATTTTGGAATTGACCTCATAAGCGCGCTGCGTCTCGATCATGTCGACTAGCTCTTCGACCACGTTGACATTGCTCGCCTCAAGCGCGCCTGATCGCAGTCCGCCACGGCCTTCTTCGCCGGCGGCACCGATTTGCGGCGCGCCTGAAGCAGGCGTTTCGAGCAGCAGGTTGTTGCCCACCGATTGAAGTCCCGCAGAATTGGTAAAGCGCGCAAGCTCGATCCGTCCGACTTCAGTCAGGTCCGATTGTCCGGCAACTTGCGCCGAAACGGTGCCGTCGGCTCCAATCGATACCGAAGTCGCGCCTTGCGGAATTTGGATCTGTGGCTGGACGGGCATACCGTCGCTGGTCACCAGGGTCCCTTCAGCAGAAAGGCTGAAGTCGCCAGCGCGGGTATAGGCGTTTCTGCCGTCCGGCATCTGGATCTGAAAATAGCCAGCGCCCTCAATAGCAAGGTCAAGGCTGTTGCCCGTTGTTGTCAATGTGCCTTGGGTATCGATACGGGCCGTACCGTTGATTTGCACACCGGTGCCAAGGTTGGTGCCAATGGCATATTTGTTTTCAGCAGAAGATGCCGATCCCGCCACTGTCATGGACTGATAAGCCAGCGTTTCAAAGCTTGCGCGGTCGCGTTTAAAACCAACGGTGTTCACGTTGGCCAAATTGTTGGCGATGACCTGCATCCGCATATTTTGCGCATCCAGACCAGTGCGGGCGACGTGTAGTGCTCCATTAGACATCAGAATTCATCCTTGTTGTGGGCGCTTATTGCGAAAGCGACATCAGATCAGTGGTCGCCGCGTCCATGTCGCGTGCGTCACCAAGCATTTTCAATTGGGTGTCCCATGAACGGCTGGCCTCTATCATTTCGACCAAGGCTTCCGTCGCACTGACATTGGAGCTTTCGAGGCTTCGGGTCGTCACGCGCGCATCGGGATCAGCGGGCAAAGTGCCGCCACCGCGCACGCGGAACAATCCGTCCACGCCTTTCACCACGTCGGAGCCTGCGGGACTGACCAATGCCAGCTGGTCAACCTGCTGCGGCTGCGAGGCATCGCCGCCGACCGGAACGATCCAGACACGGCCTTGCTCGTCAATGTTGATGCTGTCCGAAGGCGGTAACGTCAGTGGACCTTGGGATGCCTGAACTGGTCGCCCGTCTCCTGTGGTCAGCAATCCGCTGGCCGAAAGCATCAGATCGCCGCGCCTTGTATAGCCAAGCTCCCCGTTTTCCGCCTGAACCGTCAGCATGCTGTCACCAGACAAAGCGATATCGAGGTCGCGCCCAGTGCTTGTTACCGTGCCAGTGGTCATATCCGCGGCCTTCACCTCCTCGGATGAAAAGGCGCGCGTCGTGAGCTTCTGGCCTTCGAGCCACAAGGACTGTGCCTCGGCGAGATCGGCGCGGAAGCCCGGCGTATTGGCATTGGCCAGATTGTTGGCGATTGCCGTCTGCCGGGCCATTGCGCCGCGCATTGCCGAAAGGCTGGTGTAGATCAGGCGGTCCATGAGTCAGGCCTTAGCGAATGGCCACGATGGCTTGAGTCATGTTTGATGCGGTCTCGATGGCTTTGGCATTTGCCTGGAAATTGCGTTGTGCCGAAATCAGTGCAACCAGTTCCTCGGTAACATCGACGTTCGCACGTTCGAGCGCGCCGGAGCGGACCGAGCCCAAGGGGCCGTTGGTGGCCGCATTGATCGCGGGTGGGCCGCTGTCGCCCGTCGACTGCCAGTGGCTGTCACCTACAGGGCGCAGACCCTCCTGAGCGGTGAAACTTGCCATCGCAACCTTGCCGAGCACTTCGTCGGAGCCGTCGCTATATGTAGCAGTGACAAGTCCATCGATGCCGATCGACACGTTGATAAGTGGAATAGTCGGGTCCGTTGGCGAAGCGCTGGGCAAGACAAAGTCCGTTGCGGCGGCCAGTGTTGCCGAGGTCACGTTGCCGCTTGCATCCACTGGGAGCAATTGCAGCGTTGAGCCAATTGTGTCTACGACTTGGCGGTTGGCATTGACCTGAAACGCACCATTGCGTGTGTAGGTGACGGCGTCGCGGGGCGGATCACCGCGCGTGACGAAAAATCCCTCGCCAGCGACGGCAAGGTCGAACGTCTTGTCGGTGCCTTCGAGCGTACCTTGCGTGAACTGCTGCACCACGGCATTCAACCGTGTGCCCTGCCCAGCCTGCATTTTTGTGGTCTGGGAAGGCGATGCCGAAAACAGGTCGCCGAACTGTGCACGGCTTCGTTTGAAGCCAGTCGATCCGACGTTTGCAAGGTTGTTTGAAATAACCGACAAATCGGTCTGCGCGCCCTTAAGGCCGGACAATGAGGTATAGAATGACATATTTATTCTCCCGTTAAGCTAGGGGTTGAGGCGGCTTTAATGTCGGCAAGGATTGCCGTCTGGGCACCAATTTGCGCAGAGATGGATTTCAGCGCGTCGTTCATTTCGGATATGCCCGCGACGCTCGAGAACTGCGCCATTTGCGCAATCATCGCCTGGTTATCGACTGGGCTGAACGGGTCCTGTTCTTTCAACTGCGTGGTCATGAGCCGCAGGAAATCGGTCTGACCCAATTTCTTTTCGGCCATGTCCTTCGACAGGACGGGCAGGTTCTTTGAATTTACCGGAGCTATGCTTGTCATGGTTTAATCACTTTCATTGGCCAAGGCGCAGGGTTTCACTGATCAGGCCCTTTGCCGTGGCAAGGACCTGGACGTTGTTTTGATATTGTCGGGAGATCTCCAGCATCTCGACCATTTCGGCGGTGCTATCGACAGCAGCTTCCCAGATGTTACCATCCTTATCGGCAAGCGGATGGCTTGGGTCGTGGCGCTTGACCGGGGCCGTTGTGCTCGTGTCGATTCGTTCCACCTGAACAGTTGCTTGGCCAGCTTCACCCATCACTGTGCGGAACACAGGCTTCATGGCGCGGAAGGCCTTGGCCTCGCTGCCCGAAACGGTGCCTGCATTGGCAAGGTTGGTTGCCGATGTGTTCAGCCGGACGAGCTGCGCCGCCATGGCGCGGCCGCTAATATCGAAAATGGAGAGATTGCCTGCCATCGTCATTCACCTTTCAGCGCGCGGGTGAGCGTACCGATACGGCCCTGGAGGAAAGAAAGGCTCGAACGATAGGCTAGCGCATTTTCGGCAAAGGCAGTCTGCTCGGTGGCGAGCTCGACCGTGTTGCCGTCCAGCGACGCTTGAATGGGGACGCGATAGCGCATGGCTGCATCGGTCGACTGACCCCCTTCAGCCAGTTTCAATGCGGCGGAAAATTCGATGTCCCGCGCTTTGTATCCAGGCGTCGATGCATTGGCGATGTTCGATCCGAGCACCGCCATACGCTGCTCGCGCAGTTTCAGCGCGGTTGCGTGAATTCCGAATATGTTATCCAAAGCCGGCATGGCCGTTCCTTTCGTCTACACATCACGCCCAAAGGCGCGAACGAAAGTGTTACAGCAATAGCCGTGCCATTTTGATTAAATTTGTTTAAAATCATATATTTGAAGGATTATTGACATTGGACTGACAGGCCCCTGTCAAAAACCCGACAGCACGTTCAATCGCGCCGCAGTTGGAACACGGCGTGCTGGGCCAACAGATTGGCGAAGCGTTCACCACGTGGCTTGTTTCCGGACAGAAACCACTGCCCTTCTATCGTGATGTGCCGGTCATGCAAAAAGCTGCGGAAATCGTCGATGGTCACATGATGGATATTGGGGGTGTCGTACCAACGGTGCGGGAGCTGTTCCGTTACGGGCATCCGCCCGCCGAACATATGGGCAAAACGGATCCGCCATTGCGCGAAATTGGGGAAGGACACAAATGCCTCCCGCCCGATCCGCACGAGATGGTCGAGAACCAGATCCGGCCTTTTGGTGGTCTGCAGTGTCTGACTCAGAATGGCATAGTCGAAACTGCGATCCGGATAGTCAGCCAAATCGGTATCGGCGTCTCCCTGAACCACTGACAGCCCTCGGGCCACCGCGGTCGCGACATCACGGGCATTAAGCTCCATACCACGTGCGTCCGCCGCCTTGCTGTCGCGCAATGCCGCCAGCAACAGACCATCGCCGCAGCCAACGTCCAATATGCGTGCATTGGCACGCACCTCTGCAGCGATGATCGCAAGGTCAGGGCGCAAATTCGTCATCGGCTTTCTCCCGCGCGCAGAAAGCCATCGACGATACGGTTCATTTCCGGGGCATCCAGCAGGAAACTGTCGTGGCCAAATGGGCTGGATAATTCGACAAAGCTTGCCGCTGCCCCGGCTGCGTTCAAGGCATGCACAATGCGCCGTGACTCCGCCGTCGGGTATAACCAGTCGCTGTCGAAACTGATCAGGCAAAAACGCGTTTTGGTGCGCGCAAACGCCTTGGCCAGAACACCATCATGCGGCTCCGCCAGATCGAAATAATCCATCGCGCGGGTGATGTAGAGATAGCTGTTGGCGTCGAAGCGGTCGACGAAACTAAGCCCTTGATAACGCAAGTAGCTTTCGACCTGAAAATCGGCGTCAAAACCAAAGCTTTTGGCGTCGCGGTTCTGAAGCCGGCGTCCAAATTTTTCGGTGAGGCCAGCCTCCGACAAATAGGTGATGTGCGCAGCCATGCGGGCAACAGCTAGCCCCGAGGCAGGTGCTTCGCGGCCATAATAAGCGCCATTGTTCCAGCGGGGATCGGCCATGATGGCTTGGCGGCCAACCTCGTGAAAGGCGATGTTCTGGGCTGAATGCCGCGCGGTCGATGCGATGATGACGGCAGACCGGACGCGTTCAGGGTATAATGCCGCCCAGCTAAGCGCCTGCATGCCGCCCATGGAGCCGCCAACGACGGCTTCCAAGGTCTCGATGCCCAGATATTGCAGCAAGATGCCCTGAGCGCGTACCATGTCGGGAATGGTGATGACTGGAAAACCCATCGCATAAGGCGCGCCGGTGGCTGGATCGATGCTCGCGGGTCCAGACGAACCCATGCAGCTGCCCATGACGTTCATGCTGATGATGCAATGGCGGGCGGGGTCAATCGGCTTGCCTGGGCCAACCATACGCGTCCACCAACCGGACTTTCCAGTGACAGGATGTGTTGAGGCCACATATTGGTCGCCGGTCAGCGCGTGACAGATGAGTATCGCGTTGGATTTATCGGCATTGAGCGTGCCGTAGGTTTCATAGGCAAAATCGAGCGGCGCAAATTCGGCGCCGCTGTCGAGCCGTACGGGCCCAAGCAGGCGAGTTCTCTTGTCCAGACCGAAACGCGTATCCCCTTGCATAGCATCGCCATATCAGCGTGTTCGCACGAAACAACAGAAACTCTCAAAACAACCAGATGCATTCGGGCGACACGTTGCGCTTCGGTGCTGCCGCCGCTATGGCCGCCGGCATGACAACACCGCAAGCCAAACCATGGATCGAAGCGATCAGCGCCTATACACCCGGCAAAGCAAAGTCGGACGACGGGCGGATATTGATCAAACTGTCCGCCAATGAAAATCCTTTGGGGTGCAGCGCACACGCTGCCGCAGCCCTTGCCGATAAGGGCGCTTCGCTCGCGCGCTATCCTGACCCTGCCAGCACAATGCTGCGTGTAGCGTTGGGCGCGGCTTATGGAGTCGAAAGTGACCAGATTGTCTGCGGAACGGGATCGGACGAGCTGCTTAACCTGATTGCCATGGGCTACGCAGGCGCAGGCGATGACATCATTTATGTGCGTTATGGCTTTTCAGTCTACGATATTGCGGCACGCAAGGCTGCGGCGAATGTCGTCGTCGCGCCGGACAAGGATTATGGCACCGATGTCAATGCGCTGCTGGCATTGGTGACCGACAGGACGCGCGTCGTGTTCGTCGCAAACCCAAACAACCCAACGGGTACATATTGCAACGATTCAGAAATTGCACGGCTACATGCGGGCTTGCCCGGCAATTGCGTTCTGGTGCTGGATCAGGCCTATGGCGAGTATCTGGAAGATGATGGCCCGGCAGCGCTTGAGCTTGCGCGCCAGCATGACAATGTGCTCATTACACGCACATTTTCAAAGATTTATGGACTTGCGGCCGAGCGTATTGGCTGGTGCTACGGCCATCCCGGCCTGATTGCGACGCTCAATCGCGTTCGAGCGCCTTTCAACGTGACAACCGCTGGCCAGGCGGCGGCGATTGCGGCGCTGGCTGACACAGATTTCGTCACGCGAAGCCGCCAGCATAATGCCCAATGGCGCGACTGGATGGCGGCCGAGTTCGCGTCTCTGTCCAACCACGGCCTTCGTGCGATTCCCTCTTGGGCGAACTTCCTCATGGTGTTGTTTGAAGGCAAATGCACAGCAGAGATGGCGTATCAAGCGCTGATGGCCGAAGGATTTATTGTCCGATGGTTGCCGGGGCAGGGTCTTGGCAATGGCTTGCGCATTACCATTGGCACTGAAGACGAAAATCGGGGTGTAATGTCTGCCTTGCGCAAGATTTTGGACGCCAACGCCTGATGCTGCCCTTCGCGCGCCTGACGATCATTGGACTGGGTCTGATTGGCTCGTCGGTCGCGCGTGCAGTAAAGGCACAAATGCCATCGGTGCGTATCACGGGCCATGATGCTGACCCAGTTGTGCGCGAGCGCACAATCGCTCTGGGCATTTGTGACGATGTGACCGACACGGTAGGTGCATCGGTGATGGATGCCGATCTGGTCATCCTGTGCGTGCCTGTGGGGGCCATGGGCGCGGTGGCGCAGGAATTTGCCGCTGACCTACCCGTCGATGCGATTGTCAGTGATGTCGGCTCCTGCAAGCAAAGCGTCGCTGATGCGCTGGCAGCAGCGCTTCCCGGCGCCATGATCATTCCGGCTCATCCGGTCGCAGGCACCGAAAAAAGTGGTCCGGATGCCGGGTTTGCGACGCTTTTCAAGGGACGCTGGTGCATTTTGACGCCGCCCGAGCATGCGCCTGAGGCTGCTGTCGAACGGCTGCGTATTTTTTGGCAGCGGCTTGGCGCAGATGTGGAGATCATGGATGCGCGCCACCATGACATGGTGCTGGCCGTCACGAGCCATTTGCCACATTTGATCGCTTATACCATTGTTGGCACTGCCGACGACCTTGAAGGGGTCACGCAGAGCGAAGTCATCAAATATTCTGCCGGCGGTTTTCGTGATTTTACGCGCATTGCCGCATCTGACCCGGTAATGTGGCGTGATGTGTTCCTGTCCAACAAGGATGCCGTGCTGGAAATGCTTCAGCGCTTTTCCGAAGACCTAAGCGTTTTGCAGCGTGCCATTCGCTATGACAAAGCTGACGAACTGGAGGCATTGTTTTCCCGCACCCGCGATATTCGGCGGTCCATTGTGGAGCAGGGGCAGGATGATGATGCGCCCGACTTCGGACGCAAGCATTAAGGCCTAAAGCCGGGTGTATTGAGCGCGTTGATGGCAGCATGGACACGCGTTTCAATCTCCGCCCGTGGCAGACCGGTGGGAATTTCGGCGCCCACTTTATAGGTAATCGTCCCTGATTTCCAGATGCCGGCCTTACGCGGACTGAGCGAGCCGCTGTCTACGGCAATAGGCACCACTGGCAGGTTAATCAGCTTGTACAGTCCGGCAAAACCTGACTGCAATGGGGGCTGGCTTCCAGGGGCAACCCGCGTGCCTTCCGGGAAAATTACGATCGGGCGTCCGTCTGCAATCATCTTTTTGGCAAGCACCAGCATCGCGCGCAATGCCGCTGCGCCGCCATTACGGTCGACGGGGATCATGCCATATGCGCGCGCCGCAGCGCCCCACAACGGAATGTCGAACAATTCCTTCTTGGTCACGACCGCAGGTTTCCGAAACATACGCGGCATGTCGATCGTCTCGAACATGCTTTCATGCTTGATGGCGTACAGCACAGGTTTTTGGGGCAGGTCGCCTTCAATTTTAATGTTGATACCAAGTATCCGGCGATAACAGCTATATTGCCATTGCGACCATCCGCGAACTGCCCACTGCATGAGCGGTATCGAGAACCACTGCGCCAGAAACGCCGTCACGACAAAAAACACGGATCCAGTATAAAAAATGGCGATGTATAAAGCGGATCTGACCACCGCGATCATGAATCAGAGTCCCAAAAGCGACGCGACCGCACGCAACCAGTATTTGTTATATTCCTTGAACAAGGCACCAAGCGACGGGTGGGTAGCCACTGCGTCGCTGGTGACAATGATGTTGTTGGGCAACGCCCGGTCAAGTTCGAAGCGCGCACGGCGCATGTGCCAATCATGGGTAACAAGGCGCAAAGTGGTTACTTTGTTCCGCTTTGCCCAGGCCGCGGTTTCCAAAGCATTTGATCGCGTGTCGACAGATTGGAAACCAAGCGCGATGCAGCATTTGAAATATTTTGCAGATCCGGGATATTGTGCAGCCAGTTCACGGGGCCGGACATCGCGATCCACACCAGAGATCAGCATTTTTTTCGATTTTCCGGATTTCAATATTTCCAATCCACGGTCAATCCGGTTTGCGCCGCCTGTCAGCACAACGACGACATCAGTTGGGGTGATCGGCGCAGGCTGCGGCAACAGCAAAGCAAACCAGGCAAAACCAAGCATCCAGACCAGCAATATGAAAGCGATGGACCGTCTGATCATAACATTTTCTTCAACGCAGAAATAACCGTGAACCGCGCCATAAGCATGGCAAGCCCCATGACGGCAAGCGGAATGCATGCGAGAATTGCCCAGCCATAAAGCGGGAATGCCACGCCAGACAACAGACCTGGTTCTGCTGCGGCAATCCGGTCGGTTAATGTCACCATGACAAACGCGGCAGCAGCAAATCCGACAACGCCGCCAAGCAGCGCATCAAGTCCAACGCGACGTTGAAACAAGCGTGCAGCCTGTACATCGGTGCCACCCATCATATGCATGATTTCAATCGTCCCGCGATGCGTATTCAATGTGCTGCGTACGGCCAACACGACCACTGCAGACGTTGCCACCAACAGCAGGACAAACACTGCGCCTGCAAGCGACAGCAACATGTTCATCAATTGATAAAAGGGTGCCATCCAATTGCTTTGCGGATCTAGCCGAACATTGGGTTCAACTTGCCGTAATGACGCGCCAAGCCGGTCAAGCGTTGCCTGAGAAGGAGGCGCAGCAAAGCGCACGTCGACCAACGCGGGGACTGGAACATCCACATCCATGATGTCGGGCCCCAAAATAGGCTCAAGCAGGTTACGGACGTTCGCATCCGAAACAGGATCGACCGAAATGACCCCGCTGAATTTGCGTAATGTGCGTTCTACAGCGGCGCGTTTGGCGCTGCGTTGCACGGGATCTGCTTCGATAATCTGAACGGTCACTTGACGCGACAGATCCTGTCCGCCCTGACGTGCAGCGTTGACAAGTGTAAGCCCCGCAGCCGCAACAAGAAGCGTAAGAAACAGCATGATGGCAATCACCCAGGGCATGGGTCCGGAAACCCGGCCCTCTGGAATGAGCTTGCGATCATGCGCTGGCAAAGCAAAATCTAACAGCATCAGTTTTTCAAAACCAATGGCTTTGGCGGGTGACGAAGCGAGCCTGTGGGATCGGACAGCCGACCTTTATCCAGCCGCATCATTTGGGCGCCTTCAACTTCCTGAAGCAGGTGGATGTCGTGCGTCGCAACCACGACGGTCGTGCCAAGCTTGTTGAGAGCGGCAAAAAGCTGAAGCAATCGCAGGGCCATTTCAGGGTCCACATTGCCTGTCGGTTCGTCTGCAACAAGCATGTCCGGGCGGCCAATGACCGCGCGCGCAATAGCCACACGCTGCTGCTCCCCACCTGAAAGCATCGCTGGCCGGGCATCTGCACGCTCGTTCAAACCAATCCAGGCGAGCATTTCGGTAACGGGGTCCCGCAGCTCGCGTTCCGAAATGCCGGCGATGCGTAAAGGTAAAGCAATGTTATCAAACGCAGACAGATGTGGGACCAACCGGAAATCCTGAAACACCACACCGATGCGGCGCCGAAATCCAGGAAGCCGATTTCGTGGCAAGGTGATTGCATCATGCCCAAACATGCGGATTGCGCCGCGGCTTGGCCGATGTGCCAGATACAGCAATTTCAGGAGCGATGTTTTCCCTGCGCCAGACGCACCTGTCATGAAATAAAAGCTACCGGGATATAGGGTAAAGCTGAGATCAGTCAGCGTTTCCGCACCTGTCCCATATCGGAGCCCCACATTGTCGAATTCCACCACGCTTTGCATTAGTGGCACAAATGGCACAAACGAGATGAAGGGGCAAAGGCTATTCGTCAACGGGTTGCGCGCATGAATAGCCGTCGTCCACAGCAATTTATGACAGCAGGGTTGCAAGTAGCTTGCTGCTGATGTTTATGCAGGTTGATGCTGCTCGTCTGTCCATCATGCCGCACACGCTATGTTGTCCCTGACAGTGCCGTTGGCATTGACGGCCGCCAAGTACGCTGCGCCAATTGCAAGCATAGCTGGTTTCAGGCTGGGACCATTCCACCTTTGGCGCCAGCCCCTTCCGTCGTTGCCCCGGCGGAACAGCCCGAAAATCAAAATGTCCCGCCATCGCCGCAGCCGCAATCGGCACCTTTTCCGGATACGCAGCCGCCAGTTTCGCCGGTGTCTGAACATGTGCCAGACACTTCGGCAGGTTCCCAGCACCCGCCGGATAGTATTGCAGATGAAGCAGATGAAAGTGCGGACGAGCCGGCACAACCGGTGTTTCCTCGCTTTGCGCCAGAACGTCCGATCCAGTCCGAACCAGCCGCGGTCTTCGTCGATCCATCGTTAAGTCCAGGCCAAGCTGATGACAACACCCCCGCCGAAAGCCGATTTGCCCATGCACCCCCCTTCAGCCAGCGGCGCAGCCCTGCAAAAATTTGGACGCTGGTGGCAATCATTTTTGCTGTTCTCGTTGCAGCTGCCGGCGTCGCGATCTCCTATTTTGGGATGCCGAATTTAGGATTTGCGAATGTAGCGGCGGAGCCTGACCTGAAAATCGTTTTAAACCAGAATCTCGAGTTGAATGTGCGTGAGGACGGAACACCTTATTTTATTGCAAGCGGCAGCATCGTTAATCCAACAGGGTTTAAACAAAATGTCCCGGAAATGCTTGTAACGCTTAAGGACGCCAGCGGTAGGCCAGTTTACAGCTGGAAAATGAAAGCAAATGTGCGCACCCTTGCGCCAGGTGCAAAGGTGGATTTTAGCGAGGCGCGGCTAGATGTACCGCGTGCGGCAAAGCAGATTAGCGTGGGTTGGGTACTCGGCGGTGAATAATCCAGCGGTTCACTTGGCAAGCGCAGCCCAGGCATAAGCAATTTCGCTAATTGCCGACCGCACTTGGGTAATTTCCGAAATATCATTGGCTTGCGCGGCGGCATTCAAGCTGCGCGCGGCTGACCGGTATATCCGTTGCAACACGCCTGCCAAGTTGCCTCCCTTTGCAAAATCGATGCTCGATTCTAGCGCGATGACGATCGATATCGCTTTTACGTGATGGGTATTGCCTGAAATAGGCTGCCCTCTGCTGACAGTAATCGCCAACAGGTCAAGCGAATGCAGCAATTCCTCATAAAGCAAGCTCACAAGACCGTGCGGACTTGCGCTCGCAACGCGGCTTTGAAGCTCCATATTGCGGTAATGTTGATTGGCGACAGCCGGATGTGTGCGAGGGGGCATTTGCGTCAATTGTTACCGCTGTTCCAAAGTTTAATCTGTTGCTCCAGATAACTTTGGGTTGCCTTCAGCGCGCCGATCCGTGCATCCATGCCGGAGAATTGCTTTTCAAGCCGCGTGCGATACGCAAGTTCGCGGGCTTCCATCTTGCTTCGGTTTGCATCAATCGTGTCGGCTTCGCGCTGCAAAGTAACTTTAACCTGATCGAGCGGACCATTTTTCGAAACCGCCGCGTCACGCAGTTTATCCAGTGCGAGAGAGATACCGGGATCTGTGATTTCCGTTTGCGTTGCGTTGCGTGGTGGATTGAACAAGGCCTCGACCGCATCGGGATAATCTCGCAAGGCCGCATCCAATTTCGCGCTGTTTAACAATAGAGTGCCATCTTTGGTGGTCGAAATACCGACGTCCGATAACGACTTGATCCGGGTATCTGATGTCAGCGATTGCCCGACGAATGCGTTTAACTGTCGTTCAAATGCCCGAAGCGATGGGCTGCCATTGTTTGTTTTTCGTGCTGCCTCGACATCTTTTTTCAACGCGTTGAACACCGTAACAAAGTCCGCCAACGTTTGCTTCAGGGTTTCGGTCGGTCGCGTCGCGCTTACCGATATTGCGACAAGCGGGTCCGCCTTCTTTAAAACCATGTTTAGACCGGGGATAACGTCCGTAATATTATTTGTCGCCCGACTGTAAGCAACACCGTCCAGCGTGAATTTGGCGTCGCCAGCCGTCTGCCCGACTGTCATTGCCGCGCTTGTAAAGGTCTGCAGTTCCGCTGATGCATCAACTGCTGCTGTAAGCTGGAATGCATTTGTAGTGCCACTTTGGCCCTTTAGAACCAGCCGATATTGCCCGGCGTCATTGATTACGCTGGCAGTGACGCCGCTACCCGTGGCATTGATGGCTGAGGCAAGTCCGTCGATGCTGTCGTTGGTTCCATCCACGGTGATATCATAAGTGGTGGTTCCAACGGTGAGAGTCATATTCCCTTGGCCAACGGGTGCGCTGTTTGACGCCACATAATTTGAATAAACGCTCTGCGCCCTTGCCAAAGTTTGAACGACCAACTGACCGGTAAAGTTGCCAAGTAAACTCCCTGACCGGGCTGTGACGGCCAATGCCGCTTCGTCCAACACGACTGGTTGACTGCGCAAAGTGCCGCCCACTGAAAGCGATTCCAGCGAGTCTGCAAAGCTGTCGAGGTCGCTGCGTGCTTGCGCCAATGTGCTGACCTTCGCCTGGTTCGCACGCGATAATGTTTCGAACCGCGCGACCTTGGGTGCACGTGACGCGGCGGCAAGGTCAGCAACCAATGCAGCTGTGTCAATGCCTGACCCGAATCCAAGACTGTTTGCTATCGAACTGACCATATAAATTTCCTCGATGCCTTATACGGCTGCTTGGGCAGGTGATTTAGGCCGTGCGTCGGCCATCCTGATCAAAGCGCTTGGTTGCCGGAACTTCAACGGTCGGCTTGGGGACGTTCTGGCCAAAGCTCGATTCAAGACGGAATACAAAGGCAAGGATTGCAGCGACGGCAACATATAAGTCCTCGGACACGGCCTTTCCGGTGCGCGTGGTGAAATAGATGGCACGGGTAAGCTGAGGATATTCGAGCATGACAACATTTTTCTCGGCGGCCATTGCCTTGATGGCCTGCGCAACCTCCCCGCGACCGCGCGCAACCACGATTGGTGCCGCGTCCGACCCAGGCCGATAACGCAGCGCCACCGCAAAATGCGTTGGGTTCGTCAGGACCACATTGGCATCAGCCATGCCTTTGCGTGCGGAGGACATCATAACCTCTTGCTGGCGCGCACGAATGGCTTGTTTCAGCTCAGGCGCGCCATCGCTCTGCCGCAGCTCCTCCTTCATTTGCTGCTTGGTCATCCTCAGCTTGCGGTTGCGCTGGAACCACTGAATGGGCACGTCAACAAAGGCTATCAAAGTCAATCCCGCCGTTAATATGCCGACGGTAAACAATATTTTTTGACCAATGATTTCCACAGCAGCGGCAGGGTCAGCGGCGGCAAGGCCAGGCAGAGACGCCGTATCGCCCGCGATAATCCAATATCCGGCATATCCAAGCACACAGACCTTGGCTGTTGCCTTGAACAGTTCGACGAGCCCCTGCGTGCCGAAGATCCGCTTCAAACCCGACAATGGATTGATTCGACTTCCCTTGGGGGCCATGGCCTTCCCACGCATGCCAAGCGACCCAAGCATCGCAGGCGCAGCAAAGGCGGCGACCAGCGTCATCACAAGCAGCCCAGCCAATGGCATCGCAACTTGTGCCATGGGCCAAAGCAACGCATTCAGCGGATCAAAGCGGTCCGGATCGGAAAGGTCCAGGGACAAACCGCCCTTCAGCAACGTTTTGCTTGCACCGAAGAACCATGTGCCAAGCCCCATGAGCCATGCCGTGCCAGCAATCATCATGACGGCGGTTGCCAGCTCCTTTGACGCAAGTACGTCGCCCTCTTTGACGGCGTCGTCCTTGCGCTTCTGGGTCGGTGCTTCGGTTTGTTGGTCTTTATCGGGTGCGTCAGCCACGACCACCACCAATGATTTGGGCCTGATCAAGCGCAAGGCGCAAGGCGTTGCTGAGCATGTCTGCCATCACGGGCATTGACACGCCTAATAGCAGTATGCCTGCAAGCAGGGCCGCTGGCATACCGACCGCAAACAGGTTCAACGTCGGAGCGGACCGCGCAATCATCGCCATGATGAGCTGCACCAATACCAAGGCAAAGCCTACAGGCAGGGCAATCGACAAGCCTGCAGAAAAGGCAAGTCCGCCAAATTGAACGATATTGCCAATGGCAGAAAAGGACGGCCAGGCTCCGCCCGGCGGCAGTGCGCGGTAGCTTTCGGCAATCGTGGCAGTCAGCGCCAGATGGCCGTCCGCTGCCAAAAACAGGAACATTGTAAGCATGGACAGAAATTGCCCCACGGCTGGGCTTGCATGACCGCTGGAAGGGTCAGTCATTGATGCGAACCCAAGGCCCATGGCGTTGCTTATGGCTTCACCGGCCACGAGCGCGGCGGCAAATGCGATCTGAATAACAAAACCCATGGCAAGACCAGCCACGACCTCGGATACAATCATGAAAAATCCCGGCACGGAAATTATGCCCGCCGCTGGCAAGGCCATATTGACCATAGCTGCCGACGGAATGCCCACAGCAAGCGCGAGCACAAGCCGAAGCTGCACAGGAACCGCGCTGGCGCCGAACATTGGTGCGGCCAAAAAGGCCGCGCCCGGGCGGATCATTGCCACCATCCAGATGAGCAGCTGTCCCTCGATATTCTGAAAGCCAGTCGGGATCATCGCACCAGTAACGGGATCTGGGCAAATATGTCTTTGGTGAAGTCGGCAAGCAGGATCATGATGCTTGATCCGAAGATCGCGAGTGCGATGGCGACAACGATCAGCTTGGGTACGAAACTCAAAGTCTGTTCATTGATAGACGTCGCTGCCTGCACCATGCCCAAAACAACCCCGGCAACCAGTGCTGGGATAAGAATAGGAGCGGACCCAAGTGCGAGTATCCAGAGCGCACGCTGCGCGACGTCGATGAAAAAGTCCTGGTCCATGGCTACACCACAAACGAGCTGGCAAGTGACCCCATGGTCAATGCCCAGCCGTCCACCAGAACAAACAGCAAAAGTTTGAACGGCATCGAAATGATCGTTGGGGAGAGCATGACCATACCAAGCGACATCAGTGCAGATGCGACGATCAGATCAATGATGAGAAAGGGCAGGAAGATCATGAACCCGATCTGGAAAGCCGTTTTTAATTCGCTTGTCACAAATGCCGGCAACAAGATGGAAAATGGTACGTCAGCAGGCTTGGCAAATTTGCCCGCTTTTGCGATTTCGCTGAACAAAGCAATGTCGGTTTTCCGCGTCTGTTTGATCATGAAACCATGCATCGCTGTGGCGGATGTGGACAGCGCCTGTTCAAATGTAACCTCGTCGCGGCCATAAGGCTCGAGTGCCTGCGTGTTGATCGTCGTCAAGACAGGCTGCATCACAAAAATGCTCAGGAACAGGGCAAGACCTACAAGCACCTGATTGGGCGGGGTCTGCTGGAGCCCTAGGGCCTGACGTAAGATCGACAATACGATGATGATCCGCGTAAAGCTGGTCATCATGAGGATCAGCGACGGCAATACCGTCAACAAACCCATCAGCAGCAATATTTGCAGTGATAACGATAACGACCGCCCGTCACCTGCAACCGCGCCAAGTGCCTTTTCCATGCCCATGGCGGTTGGCGATGCGAAAGCCGTCTGGCTAGCGCACAGAGCAAACAGGCAAATCACTATGCTCAGGATTCTACGCATGTTCGGCATCCTGCTTGCGCGAGGCCAATATGCTGATCCCACTACGCGACGCGCCGAGCAGGATTGTATCTTTCCCAAATTCCACGACCAAAAGCCGCCCATTGCCGCCAAGCGAGACCGCATCGACCACCCGGACGGTGCGCGTCGCTTGAGCTTTCAGCGGCAGGCCAATTTGAAGCTTTTTCCAAAGCCATAATGAACCCCAGGCCATACCGCCAATCAGCGGCATGATGAGCAAAAGGCGTCCGAAATATTCGAGGATCATGCGCGTACCCCAATGCCGGCTAGACGGTCACCCTCTTGGGCGACTTCAATCACGCGAATGCCGAACCGGCCATTTGTCTCGACAATTTCGCCTCGCGCGATCAGCGTTCCGTTGACCAGCAAATCCAGCGGATCATTCACCTGCCGATCAAGCTCAAGCACGCTGCCTTCGCCCAGGTCCAGTAAGGACGCGAGTGTAAGCGATGTCGAACCAACTTCGACAGTCAGCCGCAATGTTATGTCGGACAACAAATCCATTTTGACGGTCCGGTCTTCGTGCCGGGCTGTCGGGGCTTCGGTCATATCACTCACTGTAAACACCTTCCATATTTTCAATTTTCAGGGCCGCACGTCCATTGGACTCGCCAATCGAACCGCGTGCGAAATGACGTCCGCCGACCATCAGTGGGACGTCGGTAGGCAAGAGCACCGGTAAAATATCTCCAGCACGCAACGACAAGAGCCGTGAAACGGGGAAGTCGGCCTGCGTCAAAATTGCGCGCGCTGGTAGTGAGACGCGCAACGCGGCATTCTGCATTTTGGTTTGCCATTCGGGCTCAGCGGGCAGTTGCGTCGGGTTCGCGTCGGCAAAGCGCAAAGCCATTTTCTTGGCCTGGGCATAGCCAACGAAACAGCTGATCGCCGTTGACTTCAATCCTGCGGGTTCAATGCCGATTTTGGCCAACACGATGCTGTCGCGATATTGCGGCAGATCAAACGCGGGAAGATCTGTTTGAACTGGCATTGCCTTCGCCGGTTCGCCGACAATGCCAAGCATTGCACGGTTGATAAAGGGCAATAGATGTCCACCGAGCCGCGCAACGAGCCGCATTTCGGACGTGCTAAAACTGTTTCGCGGCGGAACGTCGCCCGAACCGCCATATTGCAGATCCAGGATTTGACTGATCAGTTGCCCCGGAACATGCACGACGATTTCGCCACCATCCTTGCCAAGCTCGAACGGCATGAGCAGGCTGCAAGCTGGTTGTAACGGGTTCCATTCGGAATAGCGCGATTCCGTGATACCTTGCACGTTGGCGCTGACACTTTGTCCTGACATGAAACTGCATATGGCATCGGCCAGCGATTCACCGAGCTTTCGAACCCAGCCAAAATCGTCCGGCGCTGGTGTACGAGCGCGCAATAAAATCGACGCGGTCATTGGATCACCAAATTTGAAAAATAGACATTGTCGACGCCGCCGAAACCTTCTTTCTGGCGCAGCACTTGGTTGATTGCAGCGGTAAGATCGCGTTGCAAAAGCTGCTTACCTTGTGGCGTGGACAAGGCCTGGGCATCTTGCTGTGACAGCACCATCAGGATCGCAGAGCGGATAGGAACACTTTGGCGCTGAATATTCTGGACGACTTTGCCGTCATAATAAGTTGAAATGCTCAACCCAAGCTGCACAAAGCCTGCGCCATCGGCAAGATTGGCCGTGAAACTTTGTTCCAGGTTGACATAGGTCACTTCATATTTGCGCGGGTCCACAGGCACGCGGTCATTTTTCACGTCAACCGTGCCTTCCTTGAGAACAGGTGCACTGCCTTCGCCTTCCGCTGCGGGCGCTTCAGGCTCGTCGCTGCGTTCTACCAATTTGGGCCGGTTCGGATCGACCTTGGGCGTTTTTTCCGCGATACCGCCAGAGAGATAATAGCCCGTTGCGGCTCCCCCTCCGACAAGTGTCACGGCCGCCACAGTCGCGATTACAAACTTTTTGGACTTTTTTGGTGCTGGTCCGGTCTCGGTTGATTTCGATTTGCTCATGATGGTTCTCTCGTTCAGGCGAAGCGGCCGCGGGCTTTAGAATGCGCCGCGGGCTGCGTTGTTATGGATGTCGTTTCAATGTTGGCATGGTCAGGCGTTGGCTGGCGTTGCTGGCCATTGCTGTTTTGCCGATTGGTCATTTCAAACTGTCCAAGCTTCAGGCCAGCGTTGCGCAAGTCTTCAATAAGCCGTGCCTGGTCGGCCACAATGATTTGCGCGGCGGCAGCGGTGCTTGCATCAAGCCGGACGTCAACCTGGCCCTTGCCAGTGGTAAGCGTGACATCAAGCTGTCCGAGACTTTCCGGCATCAGCGTGAACTGCAAATGGTTGTCGCGGGCAGAATGGCTGGCGATGTCGCGTGAAAGTGCACCAATCCACTCACGGTCCTGGTTCAGGATGAGCTGGCGCACATCAACTACATTGGGTGCGGCTGCCGGCATCGTGGTAGACGCGGCCGGCGCGGCCGTCGCGAGCGTAACGCCAAGTCGTGTCTCAGAGCTGCTAGCGTCGGCGATGACTGGATCGAATTTTGCCGGCAGCAATGGATCAGCCTTTTCCGGAATGATGTTTTTTTGACCTGTTGCCACTGGAAGCGGGCTGGGACGGGTTTGCAACCGTGCAGGTTGGGGATCAAGGCGCACACCGTCAGGTGCCGCCTCAGATGTGCTGTCGTCAGCCTCGGTGTTTGGTTGGGGCGCTGCTGAGGACACAGGCACGGCCTGAGGAACGACGGCTGGCGTTGGCAGCGGCAGCGGGGATATTATGACAGGTTTCTGGTCGGTTGTAGCCAACGGTGTGTCGGCCTTGTCGGAAGGCAATTTCTCATCATCTTCCACCTTGCCCTCGGCGGTGACCGGCTTTGGTGCGCGCACTGCGACGGCTGGCTTGGGTGCACCAACCAAAGCGACCAGATTTTCTGCTTCGGTCACGGAAGCAATGTCGGCCGTCGTCGTAGGAATTTCTGCGGACATATCGGGGGAAGGCGTAGTGTTTTCGGCAGCAGTGGATTTTCCTTCAACCGTCACGGCGGGGACGATATTCTGCAGGTCCATTGGCATAGCTGACAATGCTGGAATGGCTGGCATTGCTGGGACATCTACCGGGGCTGCCATATCCAGGACATCCTGGAATGCGCCGCCGGGTGCAGAAGTGCACAGGAGCGTGCTTAGCATTGCAGGAGCTGACGAAGCGGCGACCGGATTCATATCACCCCTCCGGTTTTGATGGGCTTCCGGAAAATGGCGGTCCGGCCTTGGCGGGCATCTGCATTTTTGGCGTCCTGCGCGAGCAGAGAGATTTCAAGTTTCTCCACTGCGGTTTCGCGTTGTTTTGCGGCGGTGACGGCGCGCTGCTGCCGGTCACGGGCCGCTTTTGCGTTCTGGTTCGGGGTGGCGAGCGCGGACTGGGCCGAATCGAGCCTCGACGACAATTCACAAATAGCGTGCAGCATCATTCCATCATGATCGCCCGCTGACGGCTGGGCAGCATGGCGAATGGAGGATATCCGATCGCCAAGGCCAACCAGATTGCGCAATTCGGCCTCGCAGCGGTTCAACTGCACTTCGGCCATTTGCCGTTGAATCGAACGGACCGCCAATACGCGTTTCCATCTTGCTGTGGCCGCCGTCATGCGCCAATCCCTTCGATGAGTTGTGCACGGGCCGCATCAAGAGAAACAATTGCATCCATCGGCTGCCTGATGAAATCCAGCATGGCCGGGCGCTGGGCAATTGCGTCATCGAGAACAGGGTCGCTGCCTTGCGCATATGCGCCAAGCATCACGAGATCGCTGTTCTGCTCATAGCTTGACCACAGCTGCCGGAACCGCGCGGCGGCTGCCAGATGCGCTGGATCGACAATGTCGGGCATCAGTCGCGAGAGCGACCGACCGACATCAATCGCAGGAAAGACACCGCTTTCGGCAAGCGTCCGCGACAAGATGATATGACCATCAACAATAGCCCGGGCGGCGTCGACGACCGGGTCATCGAGGTCGCCACCATCTGCCAAGACGGTGTAAATCGCGGTGACGGAACCACCCGAACGGCGGTCAACGCCTGCGCGTTCGACGAGCTTCGGGATAAGTGCAAGCGACGATGGGGTATATCCCTTCATCGTTGGCGGCTCACCAATGGCAAGGCCGATTTCGCGCTGGGCATGCGCGATGCGAGTCAAGCTGTCGACCAACAGGAGTACACGTTTGCCCTGGCGCGCAAAATATTCGGCAATTGCCGTGGCGCGCATTGCTGCACGCAAACGCAGCAAAGGCACTTGGTCAGCGGTGACTGCCACCACAACCGATTTTTCGCGGATCGCTGGCGTCAGTTTGCTTTCGACGAAATCCGACACTTCCCGCGCGCGTTCGCCAATCAGACCAATGACGATGATGTCTACATCGATACCCTGCAAAATTTGTCCCATCAGGACGGATTTGCCAACGCCTGAACCGGCGACAATGGCGACGCGCTGGCCTTCACCAATGGTGAGAAGCGCGTTGATCGCACGCACACCGGAGTCAATCGGACGCACGACGCGCCCGCGATCAAGCGGATTGCTCTCTGCGCCGACAATTTTCTGTCGGCCGCTGCATGATGGCGCTAGGCCACCGTCGAGCGGCCTGCCTCTTGCGTCGATGACCCGGCCGAGCAATTCATTGCCCACGTCGATCATGTCATGCTGGCCGCTGGCGTAAACCGCTGCGCCGCTTGCTATGCTTCCTACGTCGCCCAGAGGCTGGATGATGGCACGCTGTCCATGAAAGCCTACAACTTCTCCTTGTGCGAAGTCACCATGTTGGGTTTGCATCCGGGTGCCAGTGCCAAGCGGATAGGGAAAGCCACTGACTTCACAATATTGCCCATTCAGCGCGGCCAAACGGCCAACACGGGAAGGATCGGTGTCAAACAGGGCGGCAAAATCTCGGGCGCCGATGAGGGACTCAAGCCGAGTGCTCATGCGCTTTCTCCATCGTCGGCTAACGCCTGTGCCAGACGGTCAAGCGCGAAACTGGGGCCATGTTCGATCCAGCCGTCAGAGCATTCAATACGCAGTGCACCACGCGGCAGACTGGCATCAGCTGTAGTAGCCAAGGGCAAATCAGCGCCGGACAGCAAAGCAAGGTCGGCAGGATGCATGCGCAAAGTACGGTTTTTGTCAGCCTCGTTTAGCACTGCCGTTGCCGCATCAATCTGTTGAATTAGGAAAGCGGCATCAACAGGCAGCTTGCCGACAATTTTCGTCACAAGGCGTTGGATGATATTGTTGAGCATGAAGCTGGCTTCAGCACTGTCTTCAGGCCGCAAGGCATTTGCCGAAGCGATCAAGGCATAAAGCTGTTTGCGTTCGATGGAAAACGAAGCTTCCGCTATTTCCTGCCCATCGGAAAGGCCGCGGGCATAGGGATCTTCGCCCTGTGGAATGACCCCGGGCGCCGAAGATTTCAGGTCAAAGGGGCGAAAACCCCTTCGATCACCGAAATACTTGGTGAGCGAGAGTGTGACGACCTCAGACATAATCGTCGCTTTGCTTGCCGAGCATGATTTCGCCAGATGCGGCCATTGCGCGCGCGATCGCGATGACCGCCTTTTGGGCTTCTTCGACATCGGCGCGGCTGACCGGACCCATCTCGGCGATTTCGTCACTGATGGTCTGTGCGGCGCGTGCCGAAAGGGTACCCAGAATCTTTTCGCCCAAGGCTGCATCTGCACCCTTGATGGCCAAGGCGAGGCGATCGGCTTCGACATTGCGCATGACGGCGCCCAAGGTCTTGGCGTCGAGCTGTGCCAGGTCTGCAAATATGAACATGCCTTCTTCAATGGCATCGGCGAGACGCTTATCTTTTTTGCGAATAGATTTCAGAAGCTTTTCTGCCTGTGGGCGCGCGAGATTGTTGACGATTTTGGCGACCTCACCATGGCCGCCCATATTGACCGAACCGCTATCGCTGCTGACTGCAGCATAATTGGCGAGTATGGCTTCAATATCGGCGATGGCCGCAGCCGGCACTGGGCCCAAGGTCGCCGTACGGAACAAGAGATCTGCCTGAACTGCCTCATCAAGGCCAGCCACGGCTTGGGCTGCAACATCGGAGGGCAGTGCCGACAATATAATGGCGGCAAGTTGGGGATGTTCATTGGCGACCAACGCCGAAATCGTGGCGACATCAAGCCATTGCAAAGCTTCCAAAGAAGGCGGTGCCGTTTGCGCTGGCGCAATCTGCGTCCAGATCCGGCTAGCGGTGGAATCGCCAAGCGCCATATTCATCATTTCACGGATACGGACTGGCGCGCCAACGGCGAGGTTGGATAATTCGCGGTTGTTGCTCACAAACACTTCAAGCGCATTTTCGACGTCGTTTTCGGTCGCGCATGATGCTTCAAACATGCCCTTTGCAAGCGACTTCACTTCAGATGGATCAAGATGCTGCAAGACTGCCGAGCTGTCGCCGTCTTCGAGCAACATGAGCAAAATGGCTGCGGAAAGACCGCCGTCAAGGCGAGCCGCTGGCGCCAGAGTCTTGATATCGTCCAGATCTTCATCCATTGGCTGGCTGGCCCAACATTTGGCGAACGACGAGTGCAGCGCGCTGCGGGTCCTGACGTACGAAGGCACGCACGAGGTTTGCGCGCGCCTCATAACTTGGCGCGGCTTCAATCATGTCGATTGTGATTGCGCCACTGCCTGGCTGGGCGCCTGGGCGGCCGGATGCTTGCAATAACTTCTGCTCGGTCTCGGCGATTTCTTTAGACGCTGCCATCCGGCCTTTGACGGCTTTCACAATTGGACGGCCGATGAAGATGAACGCAAGCAATGCGCCTAGAACTGCGCCAACCTGCTGAACAAGCGGGAAGAACCAAGGTTCATTCCAGAAATTGACGACGACTTCAGCTTCTTCGGCAAAGGGTCGCGCCGAAATCGCGACAACGTCGCCACGATCGGCTTTGAAACCGACAGCGCCTTTTACCAGATTTTCAAGTGCTGCGACCTCTGCAGCAGAGCGCTTTTTCGACCCCTTGCCGTCGCGCAGAGCAACTGCAACCGACAGGCGGCGCAACGCACCTTGTGGCTGGTGGGTGACTGCAATTTCGCGGCCAACGTCGAAGCTGCGATTGTATGTCTCTTCGCTTTGGGTTGGAGCAGCGGTGGCTGCGCCTGGGACGCTCGCTGCGGGTGGTGTGACCGAAACCTGGCTTGCAGGTGGTGGCTGGTTGGCGACTGCTCCTGGTATCCCACCGACTTCCGGCGTTACACCATTAACGGATTTATTGCCCTCTTCACTGCGCAAGGCGCGGTCATTTTCGGGATAGGTTTCACGCGTGGACTGGCTTTCGCTGGCATCGACATCTGCATGCACCTCGACCGAAAAATTGCCGACACCAGCAATTGGCGTCAGCAATGCCACGACAGCCTGGCGATAGCGTTCCTCCATCTGCATCTGCAGTTGAAACATGTGGTCGTCGGCGCTGGTCTGATCGGAGGATAACAATGCACCACTTTGGTCAATGACCGACACATCCTCTGCCGATAGATTGGGGACAGAAGATGCAACTAAATGACGAATAGCCCGCACTTGTGCAGCCGAAAGATTTCGACCGGGTTGCAGCGTGAGCATGACCGAGGCTGCGGGCTCTTTGCTTTCGCGCACAAAAACACTGGCCTCGGGCGTTGCCAGATGGACGCGCGCCGTTTTCACGGCATCAATGGCTTCAATGGTTCGGGCAAGGTCTGCTTCCCGTGCACCACGAAGCGTTTCACCTTCAACCGCGCGGCTTGAGCCCATCGGAAGCGCAGCCATTACGGCGTCGCCCGTTGGCTGCGCCTTGGGTAAGCCCTGACCCGCCAACAGCATGCGGGCTTCATGTAATTTTCCGGCATCGACCGATATGGCGCCCGTGCCCGGATCAAGGCTATAATCGATACCCGACGCCTGCAGTGCATCGGCGACCGCTGACTTGTCCGCTTCGGCAAGGCCTTGGAACAAAGGTGATTGTGCTGGGGTGCTCAGCGTAAAATATGTGAGCGCGGCAAGGCCCATGGCGCCGGTCAGCGCCAGAAGGGGCAGGGCCTTTCGAACAGCTGGTTGGCGTGACATATCGCGCAAGCCGTCAAATCCGAAATTGCCATTTGGCGTGACGTTGCGCGCAATTTGACCGCTGGCCATTGCGGAGTCAGGGGCAAGTATCTGTTGCTCGGCCATAGGTTAAACCGGCATGTTCATGATGTCGCGATAAGCCGACAGCAGCTTGTTGCGCACTTGAAGCGTCGCTTCAAAGCCTATCGAAGCCTTTTGGCGTTCAACCATCACGGACACGATGTCATTTGTTTCTCCGCGTTCATATGAAGCGGACAGGGCGCTGGCCTTGCCTTGCTGCGCGTTCACCACCTGCAGCGCATCGGTCATTGTCTGCGCGAATGGCGTTGTAGACACCACTGCTTCCGTTGGACCATCACGACCGGCTGCACGCCGCAGCGCTTCGTTTTGGTTCAGAATGGATGAGCGCATCTGTAAAAGTCGGCTCTGGTCAATCGTCGACATATACTTTGGTCCGCAGGCGGGATTGCCTTCGCACGTCTATCTGCAAAGGATGTGCCACTTTATCCAAAACGGCAGTTTTGTGGGCTTTAACCGCTGGGTCAACAGGCGTTTGCCAAATTTCCGACATACAAAATTTAAGGCATCGACGCATTCGCCGTTTCTCTGTGCCGAGGCTGCTCACCCCAATCGAGTTGCCCGATACCAGAGACAGCAAAAAGGATTTATCATGACAGTCATCAATACCAACGTCAGCGCGTTGCGTGCCCAAAACGCATCACGCATGGCAAACAAA
>JANMJX010000051.1:0-4923 GCA_031371575.1 Sphingomonadales bacterium | reverse complement strand
AAAGGCAATGATATAGCCTTGAAGCAGCTCAAGCCGTGAATCGATCTTTTCAAGCCGATGCTGCGACTTGCGGATCAAGACATCAATCTGATGCTTCAGCCAGCGCAACAGCACTTCGCCAAGACCCATAACCTTTGGCGTACGGTCTGCATCAAGCACGTTCATGTTCAATGAAAAGCGCGTTTCCAGATCAGTCAGGCGGAACAAGGCATTTTTCAGATCTTCAGGATCAACATTCCGGCTTTTGGGTACAAGCACGATGCGGATCTGTTCGTCACTTTCGTCCCGGATATCGTCGAGAATTGGTAACTTCTTATCGGCGATCAGCTGTGCGATCTGCTCGATCAGCTTACCCTTTTGGACCTGATACGGAATTTCAGACACCACAAGCTGCCACGTGCCACCAGGCAGTTTTTCAACGCCAGTCGGTTCCCAACCATCACCTTGCCACCCGTTTGAAAAACGGGCACGCACGCGCATGGCGCCGCGTCCCGACGCATAAGCCGCGCTGATTACCGCCCGGCTGTCGACCAACACGCCGCCGGTGGCGAAGTCGGGGCCGTGGACAATTTCCATCAATTGCTCATGGCTGGAGTGGGGCTCGTCGATCAACAGCATCGCTGCATCAATGATTTCTGCAGCATTATGCGACGGAATGCTTGTCGCCATTCCCACGGCGATACCGCTGGCACCATTTGCCAGCAGGTTCGGAAAAAGGCCGGGCATGACCTCGGGCTCTTCGTCCTCGCCATTATAGGTCGGTCGAAAGTCGGTCGCGTTTTCGTCGAGCCCGTTCATGAGCTCAATCGCCGTCCGAGTCAGACGCGCTTCGGTATATCGATAGGCTGCGGCATTATCGCCGTCGATATTGCCAAAATTGCCCTGTCCGTCCACCAAAGGGTAACGCAACGAAAAAGTCTGTGCGAGGCGAACCATCGCGTCATAGACGGACTGGTCGCCATGCGGATGATATTTTCCGATGACATCGCCGACGACACGTGCACATTTTTTGTAACCGCTGGCTGGATCGAGCTTCAAAAGCCGCATGGCCCACAATAGGCGACGGTGGACTGGCTTCAGCCCGTCGCGCAAGTCGGGCAGAGACCGTGCGGTGATCGTTGACATCGCATAGATAAGGTAACGCTCCGACAGCGCCGCATCAAAGGGCGAATCGACGATCGCGTCAAAAGGATCTTCTGCTGGAGTATCTACAATGTCAGACATTGATGCCCCGATAGCTGTGCTTCATACGCTCGCAAAGCATGGATTTCACCAATCCACAGCTTAATGCATTTTTGACGGTGCCAAGGCTGCCTGCTAACGGAACCACGACTCTCGTTCCAAGCAGAAAGCTATCACCATGATCCCACGTTATTCCCGCCCCGACATGGTCAAGATTTGGGAGCCGGAAAACCGTTTCCGCATTTGGTTCGAAATCGAAGCACATGCGACGGACGCATTGGCCGAACGCGGCGTCGTGCCTGCGTCTGCAGCCCAGGCATTATGGACCTGGTGGAGCACAAACCCGAAAATTGATGTAGCCGCGATTGATGCCATAGAGGCGGTCACCAAGCATGATGTGATTGCGTTTCTGACATGGGTTGCCGAGCAGGTTGGTGACGAAGCCCGCTTCATGCATCAGGGGATGACATCGTCCGATGTCCTCGACACGTGCCTTGCCGTGCAATTGACTCAGGCAACCGACCTGTTGCTTGCAGACATGGACGCTTTGCTGGCGGCCATCAAAACGCGCGCCATGGAGCACAAGTTTACACCGACGATTGGCCGAAGCCACGGTATCCATGCAGAGCCAGTGACGTTCGGGATGAAACTGGCGCAGGCCTATGCCGAATTTTCCCGCAGCCGTGCACGCCTGGTGGCGGCACGCGCCGAAATCGCGACCTGCGCCATATCTGGCGCGGTTGGCACATTTGCCAATATTGATCCGGCCGTTGAGGCGCATGTCGCCGCCAAACTTGGTCTTGCAGTTGAACCTGTCTCGACGCAGGTCATCCCGCGCGACCGCCATGCCATGTATTTTGCAACGCTTGGCGTCATCGCCTCCTCGATTGAAAGGCTGGCGACCGAAGTCCGGCATTTGCAGCGCACTGAGGTGCTGGAAGCCGAGGAATATTTTTCGCCTGGGCAAAAAGGCAGTTCAGCCATGCCGCACAAGCGCAATCCGGTGCTGACCGAAAATCTGACCGGACTTGCCCGCATGGTGCGCGGATATGTCACCCCAGCACTTGAAAATGTCGCCTTGTGGCATGAGCGCGACATCAGCCATTCGAGCGTTGAACGCTATATTGGCCCAGACGCCACGATAACGCTCGATTTCGCGCTTGGCCGCCTGACCGGCGTGATCGACAAGCTCCTGATTTACCCGGAACGCATGCAGAAAAATCTCGACCGCATGGGCGGCTTGGTCCATTCGCAACGCGTGTTGCTGGCATTGACTCAAGCGGGAATCAGCCGCGAAGACAGCTATCGCATCGTACAGCGTAACGCCATGAAGGTGTGGGAGTCGGACGGCGCAGAATCGTTGATGGAACTGCTAAAAGCGGACCCCGACGTGGCCGCAAAAATGAGCGCATCGGAAATTGAGGAGCGTTTTAACCTCGATTACCACTTTAAACATATCGATACTATTTTCGAGCGGGTGTTCGGTTAATTCAGGGCGCCTGACCAAGGGTTACATCGAATAATCACTATCCCCTACCCAAAGGCGTAAAGTTGCCATAGGATAAGTGTAAGAAGGAGCGAACGCACGATGCGATTTCTGAAAACGCTGATTTGGGTGACAGTTATCGTTGGGCTAATCGTGTTTGCGACCAACAATTGGGAGCCTGTGTCCATAAGCCTTTGGGGCGGCCTTCGCCTCGATACCAAATTGCCGGCATTGGTGATTCTGGCCTTCACGCTTGGCTTTCTACCACTGTACATAGTGCACCGCGCGCAGGTGTGGCGAATGAAGCGGCGCATATTGACGCTTGAAGGAAATCAGCGGACCACGTCTCCGACGCCAGTGCCCCCACGCCCGACATACACCGCAGTCGACCAGACATGACCAATCCTATCTTCGTCGCTATTGACACGCCATATCTCGAAGACGCGCTTGAACTTACACGCCGTGTCAGAGATCAGGTGGGCGGCGTCAAACTCGGGCTCGAATTTTTCTGCGCCAATGGGCATCATGGTGTTCACGAAGTTCAGAAACTCGGCCTGCCTATTTTTCTTGACCTGAAATTGCATGACATTCCCAATACAGTGGCAAAAGCGATGCAGGCGATAAATGCACTTGAGCCCGCCATCGTCACCATCCATGCCGCAGGTGGCCGGGCGATGATGGAAGATGCCAAGGCAGCCGCTGGCGCGCATACTAAGGTAGTGGCGGTGACCGTGCTCACGAGCCTTGATGACCATGACCTCAACCGCATTGGCGTTTCTGATTCGCCGAAATTGCAGGTCGCGCGGCTTGCGGCACTCGCGCAAGACGCTGGTCTGGACGGTATCGTGTGTTCAGGACATGAGGTGAAAGCCGTCAAGAAAATCTGGAAAGACGGTTTTTTCGTTGTTCCTGGCCTTCGACCTGCGGGTGGAACTGCTGCCGACCAGAAGCGTACAGTGACGCCGCGCCAAGCGCGTGACGATGGCGCAAGTATTCTCGTGATTGGGCGACCAATTACGAAGGCGGAAAGCCCCGATAATGCTGCGCGGGCGATTATGGGCACGCTTTAGTGCCGGACTACGCCACGCCAAACCTGCCCTCGCTTGATTTCGACAAGACCGTCGCATTCTAAGCGCGGTTGGGTTTCGAAACAACGTGGCATGATCAAGGATGGCTAATTCTCGAAAAAAACCGCCTCACGCTCGAATTTTTCCGTTATCCTGATCTCGATCCAGCACAGAGTTCCTTTAGCTGCTGTCTGCGGCTGGACGATATGGCTGCTTTTTACCAAGCCTGTGTTGAAGCCGGGGTGCCAGTAAAGACAACTGGCTGGCCGCGATTGCATCCAGCGCGGACGGAGCCAAGCGGCCTATTGATCGCCTATCTTGTCGACCTGGACGGCACACTGTTGCGATTGATTCAAAACTGATATCGTCCGCACGCTGCAACCGTATTGGCGGGTCAACTCGTAAACTGAAAAAATAAGCTGCTGATACAAGTTCAGCATGACGGGAACATGAAGGTTCGCTAATGGCCGCATCATGCCTACACAAATCAAAATATGCGGTCTAAAAGACGAACGAACAGTAGATGCAGCGGCAAATTCGGGTGCCACCCATATCGGCTTAAATCTCTACGAGAAAAGTCCACGTTATGTCCCCCTTGAACATGCTGCGGCCTTACGGATGCGCGCGCCCGCAAGCCTGAAGGTTGTCCTTTTGCTCGTAAACGCCGAGCCCGGTTATACCGCCAAGGCCATTGAAGTGGTCAAGCCCGACATCGTGCAGTTTCACGGATCGGAGTCGCATCAATGGTTGCGGCTTTTGAAAAGCGTTGTCGACATAGAGATTTGGAAAGCCTTTGGTGTCCGCGACGTCGCCTCCCTTAAAAACGCAGACGAATATGTCGATACAGCAGACCTGATCCTGTTTGATGCGCCAGCCCAGGCTTTGCCGGGGGGCACAGGTGTGCGCTTTGACTGGTCGTTATTAACCCAGCATCAACACAAGCTGCCTTGGGGGCTTGCCGGTGGCCTGAACCCCGACAATGTGAAGGACGCCCTGCATCAGACGCGCGCGCAATTGGTCGACACATCGTCCGGCGTTGAGTCTGCACCGGGCGTCAAGGATGTGGACAAGATTGCAGCCTTCTGCCAAGCGGTGCGCCAATATGACAATAGCTGAACTCACCCCGAACTCATTCCGCAACCAGCCCGACGACCGCGGCCATTTTGGCCAATTCGGTGGGCGATATGT
>JANMJX010000023.1:0-19446 GCA_031371575.1 Sphingomonadales bacterium | reverse complement strand
TGGCTGCGAGGGCTATGTGGAAAGCAGTGCGGTTGGCCTGATGGCTGGCATCATGACCGCAGCGGAGCTTGCGGGTCGCGATGTCACACCACCGCCGTCAACAACCGCGCTAGGTGCGCTGCTCGGCCACATCACCGGCGACGCCCTTGCCGATGATTATCAGCCCATGAATATCAACTTCGGCCTGTTCGCCCCACTGGATGAAAAGGTGCACAAGAAGTCACGCAAAGCCGCGATGACTGGGCGGGCGCGCGCCGACCTCAATGCGTGGATCGCGCAGCAAGCCATCGCCGCTTAGCACCGGCAGCCCGGCTTTGCGGCCAGCTTGGGGCGCGTCTGCGCAAATTCCTTGCGGGTGAGTAATTGGTCCTTGTTGCTGTCCGCAGCGGCAAATCGTTGCCCGGTCGCCGCGGCCCATTCCTCGAATGTCAGCAGATTATTGCCGTCCAGATCCAGCGCCTTGAACGCCTTCGTTCGACTGCCCATCATTTCGAGGCGCGAGACAAGCTCATCCCTGTTGCGGTCATAGCGGTTGAATCGCACCTCCTCGCGGCTTGCCTTTGGCGCCTCGGGCGGTGTGGGCGGCGCAGGGCCAAAAGCAGGTGCCCCTGCCCCCGCCTCCGGCAGCGCATCGGACAATGGCTGAGGCGGCGGCGGCGCGGGAATGGCAGCGTCTTGGTTTGCGGCGGTTTGCCAAAACAGCAAACCCGCGCCAGCCATCAACAAGGCGGCTACCCCGCCTATCACCATACGCGGCATCACAACTGCCCTCCAATTGACGTCATGGCAATCTAAAGACCGGTCAAAGCATGCCATATAAGCCGCTGCCCCGACGATGTTCGCACCGACATGTTCAATATCGATAGAGGTCGAAGCTTGCGGCCCCTCAGCGTGGGGGCACTGTCGCGCTGCATATCCTTGGGAAACCGGTCAGGAAAGTCCTGTCGCAAAGCGTCGCTGGCCCAAACCTGACCAGCAGCTTGGACATCCTGATTGGCTCCCACCCAGTGCGCATATGTCTGGAATATGGCGTGTGAACGTAATGCCGCATGGGCGGCAACTGCATCCTGGGCCCAATGCTCGCTGCCCAGCAATATCTCCCAAGCTGAGACCAGAGACTCCAGCGCTGCCGATGGAATGACGTCGCCGACGTCGTTAAGCGCCTGCAACAATGGCTCCCCCTTTGGACGCGCGCTTGGCACATTTTCAAACGCCTCGCGCCACCATGCCATTTTGATCTGCGCAATCATGGGTTCCCGGGCGTGTTCCAAGATGCCCTGCAATCGATTGTCTATCTCCAGCAGCAGCGTGAATGAAGGTCGAAGAAAACGCTGTGCATAGGCAAGTGCAAGCGCAGCGGGAGGTGCCAAGGTGGACGTTCCGTTAACCATAAAGGGTGTACCGCCTCTGCGCCATGTTGTTGTTAATACAAAAAAAGCTTCAATGTTCAACAGCCGGTTACACCTGAACAGGCATAATGTGTGAACAATTTTCTGTAGACCACTGGAGACCAACCTGTGACTCAAAATGCCGATCCCTTCCGTCCGACTGGTGTTTTGTCGCGCCTGGCGCGAAATGAGGAAGGCAACATCATTGCTTTGCTGGCAATGGCGGTAATCCCTCTCGTTGGATTGGTAGGCGGAGGGGTCGATATGGGACGCATCTATCTGACCCAGTCACGGTTGCAAGGCGCATGTGACGCCGGTGCACTGCTTGGCCGAAAAATAATGGGAACCAACAAATGGGATGCCGACAGGGGGGGGCCAACACCCAGGCACTGCAGATATTCTCGCCAACCAACCCTATAGCGAGCGAGCCGAAACCGGGGTTGCAAACGCTATCCCTTGCCGGACCAAATAGATGATAATTTTAGGCCAAAATACGTTGAACCGACCAAAAGGAGACGTCGAAATATAAAAAATCAGACCAAGTAAACTGGGCGTTAACCATCAAGCATGGCTTTGTAGGCTGCAAAGCATAGTTAACATCTTTGCAACCCTATTTCTTCAGAAAGCCGTTACCACTTCGGGTGCAAAACGCGGCGTGTATCCAACCTGTCCAACTGGAGACGACAGCCGTGCCAAAGCCTTCCAAAACCGACAATATGTCTGGCGTTCTATCAAGATTATTGAAGAACGAAGAAGGCAACATCATTGCAATGTTCGCCGCAGCTGTGCTGCCCATGATCGGGATCGTTGGGGGCGCTGTAGACATGAGCCGTATCTACATGACCAAAGCTCGGTTACAAGCGGCATGCGACGCGGGCGCTCTCGCCGGGCGCAAAGCAATGACGGCAACGACACTTACGACTGCGGCTCAAAACCGCGCTAATGCAATGTTTGACTTCAATTTCGTTGCTGCTGATTACGAAGTGACAGGATCAAGCAGATCATATAGCGCGAACACGCAGGGCGCTGTGACGGGCACTGCCCGTGCAACCCTGCCGACTGTGCTGATGAAGATATTCGGCAAGACCGAGACAGCGCTCTCGGTCACCTGTGGCGCAGATTTGCAAGTACCTAATATTGACATCGTCATGGTGCTCGACGTGACGGGCTCGATGAATGATCCTATCGGCGGTGTCAAAAAGATCGACTCGTTAAAGTCTGCAGTAAAATCTTTTTATACGACGATTAAGGGTCTCGTACCCGTTGGATCCAACTCCCAAATCCGATTTGGCTTTGTCCCGTATAGCCAGGCTGTAAATGCGTCAGGCCTGTTTAAAGTGACGCCTGACGCCTCAAAAGGTGAATTACCGCTGTCTCACATTGTCGATTCAATGCCATTGGCGACACGCGTAGCAAACTTCAATACCGCTGTGACGGGCGGTTGGACAGTCGACAGCTCGGTGACCCCAACAACCTATGACCAGAGATTTGACAAGGATGTCGCGGCAACAAGGCAACCTTTTGTCGCGTCCGCCACCACAGGTACCAACATCTCGAACAACGATTGCGAGCGATGGTCAGGTAACAGCAGCTTCATTCTCGATAGCATACCAATCAACGTCATGTTGTATCCGTATGAAGCGAATTCTTACACGGATAATTTTGGCGTGTCAGATTTCTACCTTCCTGACGGATCGAGCACTTGGCAGATAAGTGAACCAACGAGCGGAACTGGCTATACAAAAATTACCATGGGCCGTGTAAGCGGAACTTGGAATGACAATAGCGGCTCTACTTATGCGAACTATCAAAAATGCACACGCAGAATAACCCGCACAAAATACAAGAGTCAAACGGGCTTCAAGTTCACAAACTGGACTTACAAAAATGTCAATTTCAACGTCAGCCAGTTCAAGCAGGGTTCGGCAATAAATTATGTGTCGGCAATCGACAGCAATTATATCGTTCCATCGTCTATTTCCTTGGATATGGTACAGTTAAGAGCGCTTTCTAATCAAAGTGGACTAACTCCGGACTCCTTTACATGGAATGGCTGCCTTGAAGAGCGTGACACCACGTCTGCGACGAACTTTGCTCCGATACCCGCAGCCGCTAAGGATTTGAATTACGTAGATGGAGGAACGGACGACACGCTTCGTTGGCGTCCCATGCTGCAGGAACTCGCGTGGGTTCGCAACGCGCCTGCGGAGGAAACAACCACAAGCGGCAAATATCAGCCTGGCTTCGCTTGTCCGACGCAGACGATGCAAAACCTTCAGGTTTTAACACAGGCGCAGGTCGATGCTTATGCCAACGCTCTATCACCAAACGGCTTTACCTATCTTGATGTTGGATTGGTCTGGGGTTTGCGCATGATCTCGCCGCAGGGAATGTGGTCATCGCGCAACACAGTAGGTGCGAATGGCGGCCAAATTCAACGTTATGTCATCTTCATGACGGACGGCGAGCCCGTTTCGCAAATGGATACCTACTCAGCCTACGGTATCGAGCAGGTGTATCGCCGCATCACTGGTTCAACGGGTGTGTCGGCGGCAACGCTCCACGCGCGCAGGTTCCAAGCCTTGTGCAACACGCAAACTGGATCGGGTGCAGCTAACCTTTTCGTTGTCGGGTTTGGGCCCGATGTCACGACGAACCTGAAAGATTGCGTCGGCGGCGAAACAGACCGCTATTTCGCAGCATCCAATGGCGCCGGTTTGACCGCGGCATTCAACAATATCGCCAATCAAATAGCTGACTTGAGGTTAGTACAATGATCAAAATTGTCCTTAGAACGAGATTAATGGTCGGACTTAAGCGAATTGCCCATGACCAAGACGGCATTTCGGCTGTGGAGTTCGGGTTGTTGGGATCATTGTTTTTAACGTTTTTAATGGGCGTTTTTGACATCGGATATGGGGTTTACACCAAAGCCGTTCTGCAGGGCGCTCTGGAAGAAGCCGGACGAACGGCATCACTTGAAAATACGACAAATGCCTCGATCGACGCAAGGATTTCCCAACAGGTAAACGCTATGAACAGCCCAGGCGAAATTACGATCAGACGAAAATATTACGAGAACTATGATGATGTAACACTGCCGGAGGATTTTACCGACGGCAACAATAATGGAATCAAAGATTCGAACGAATGCTTCGTAGACCGCAACGGTAACAAACAATGGGATGCAGATGTAGGGCTTTCGGGTCGAGGTGGCGCACAGGATGTTGTCGCCTTTACCGCAACCGTACAGTATACAAGGCTGTTCCCTCTCTGGAAATTGCTCGGTCAATCCGATGTGCAAACGCTGTCCGCAACAACAAATCTTCGCAACCAACCGTTTTCGGCGCAAGCTGGCCGGGTAGGAGTGAACATATGTCCCTGATTGGCAGTTTCGCAAAGCGCACTCGCAGATTGCGCAAGGATCAGCGTGGATCGATCATTGTAGAATTTGCTTACACGCTGCCGATTTTCACCGTCCTCGGCTTTACCGGAATTGAGCTGGCAAACATGGCAGTCGCCAATATGCGCGTCAGCCAGATAGCAATGACCGTTGCGGACAATCTTTCTCGTGCGAAACAGTCGGTGCCGTCCGCATTACCCCAATTTCGCGAAGTTGACGTCAATGACGCATTTCTGGGCGCGAAAATTCAAGGCGGAAATAACATTCCGATTTTGACCAATGGCCGCATAGTTGTGTCGAGTTTACAGCAAAATGCCTCAGGCAAGCAAACCATTGCATGGCAGCGCTGTAAGGGCATGAGAGTTGTGCCGGTTACCTATGGGGTCCAAGGTTCGACACAGCCAAATTCTGGCACCTCAGGATTTCAGGGCATGGGGCCAAACGCCTCTGTGAAAGCCGAGGCCAATAGCGCCATTATTTTTGCTGAAGTTACATATACATATGTTCCGTTAATCGCATCCTCGATCATGGGCCCGACGACTATCAAAAAAGAAGCCGCATATTATGTTCGTGATGATCGTGATTTGACGGGCGGGCCCGAAAACAACGGCGTGTATAATCCAAATCCTGTGGCTACGAAGTCCACTTGTAACGTGTATGATGCGACATTCTGAGTTCAATTTCTTAACTGGTTTTATTAACCGATCGTTTTTAAGAATACCGATACCATTTCGTCCGAATTGACCAACGCCAACTTCTCCAAACGGTCCATCGGAATACCATCATCAACAGAAAAATTTCGACAACACTGCTTCGCCTGAACCGGAGCCAGAGCGGGCTTGCGATGGTAGAATTTGCAGTGCCATTGCCGTTTTTCATCGGACTGACGGTCGGTGGCATAGAAACCGCCAATTACGCGTCCGTAGTCATGCAATTGAATCAGATTACCCTGCACACCGCCGACAGTGCCGCCCGTATCGGCGCCAACACCGTCACCGGCGAACGAACGATTTCTGAAGCGCAGATAAAAGATGTTTTCGAAGGCGCACTGCGCGAAGGTGACCGCATCGCCTTGGGTGGGAATTACAGTTACATCGATCCTGTCACGAAAATTCCTTCTATTCGCGGCAATACACTCATCATTTTGTCTAGTTTTGAGGAAGTAAGCGCTTTTGACGCTTCGGTCCCAAAGTACCGGATAAGATGGCAGCGGTGCGCAGGATCGTCGACGTTATACAATTCAAACTTTGGCACCAGGATGACAACGGATAAAACCAGCGTCGATGGCATTGGTCCGGCCGGGCGGCAAGTTACGCCACCTCTGGGCGGGGCCGTTATGTTTGTTGAAATGCAATATTTTTTCAGGCCGTTGATTGTGAACGGGTTTACAAGGGTCACCGATCACACGATCAGCCAGTTTGGGTCCATGGTCGTGCGTGGACAGCGCGATCTTGTTGGACCGCCCGACAGCGTAGGCATTTACAACAATGAAAATGTGACAAAGTCAGACTGCCGTTTGGACCGCGCTGCTGGTTTCAAATCGTAGGGAGTTATTTCCCGAGGATTTTGCGTACGCCAGAGACAATCTTGTCGGCATTCACCAACGCCTCTTTTTCAAGATTTGCTGCATAGGGCATTGGGACGTCTTCATTGGTGATGCGCACTACAGGCGCGTCCAGATCATCGAAGCCCTCTTCCATGCAAATCGCCAGAATTTCGCTACCCACTGAACACACGGGCCAACCCTCTTCTGCCACAACGAGACGGTTTGTTTTGGCAAGGCTTGCCAGAACAGTTGCCTTGTCGAGCGGCCTTAATGTGCGCAGGTCGATGACCTCAGCGCTGATACCATCTGCTTCCAACTTTTCCGCTGCCTCGAGTGCCAGACCAACGCCAATCGAATAGCTGACGATGGTCACATCGGTTCCGTCGCGAACAACCCGGGCTTTCCCGATGGGCACAATATGATCGTCACCTTCGGGAACCTCGTAAGTTCGTCCGTAAAGCAGTTCGTTTTCAAGGAAGACAACAGGGTCCTCGCAGCGGATGGCAGCCTTAAGCAGGCCCTTCGCATCTGCAGCGTCGTAGGGTGCGATTACAATGAGTCCGGGTACACTGGCGTACCAGGGCGCGTAATTCTGGCTGTGCTGAGCGCCCACGCGTGCTGCGGCGCCATTTGGGCCGCGGAACACGATCGGGCAGCGCATTTGCCCACCTGACATATAGTTCGTCTTTGCGGCCGAATTTATAATGTGGTCAATCGCCTGCATGGCAAAATTAAACGTCATAAATTCAATTATAGGTCGCAAACCACCCATCGCAGCGCCTGTACCGACCCCTGCAAAGCCATATTCGGTGATTGGCGTGTCGATGACTCGGCGCGCGCCGAATTCTTCCAGTAGGCCCTGCGTGACTTTATAGGCCCCTTGATATTCGGCGACTTCCTCACCCATCACAAAAACGCGGTCGTCGCGGCGCATTTCTTCTGCCATGGCGTCGCGTAAGGCTTCGCGCAGTGTTACGGACAGCGTTGCCCCACCTTCTGAGGCAACAGGTTTGGCTTTCGCTGCAACTGGGGCTGGTTCTGATTTGACGGCTGGCTCAGCAACAGGTGCCGGCTTAGCTTGGGCGGCGACTTTTGGTGATACCGCATGTGCCTGCCCTTCGTCTTCCCCTGAAATCAAGGCAATGACCGTGCCGACCTTCACGCCGTCAGTGCCCTCGAGCACGGCAATCGACGTGATCACGCCGTCGTCAATGGCTTCAAATTCCATCGTTGCCTTGTCGGTTTCGATTTCTGCCAAAATGTCACCGGATTTGACACTGTCGCCTTCTTTGACCAGCCATTTGGCCAATGTGCCTTCTTCCATTGTTGGCGAAAGCGCAGGCATCTTGAGTTCAATGGCCATCAATATTGCTCCACCAGCACATCGGTATACAGTTCGGAAAGTTCTGGTTCCGGCGACGTTTCAGCAAAATCAGCAGATTCGTTCACGATTGTCCGGATTTCTTTTTCAATCACTTTCAACGCGTCTTCGCCGACGCCCATTTCCGCCAAATAGGCTTTGCAGCCTTCGATCGGGTCGCTGTTGTCGCGTACCGACTGAACTTCATCACGGCTGCGATATTTTGCGGGATCGGACATCGAGTGCCCGCGATATCGATAGGTCTTCATCTCAAGCAGAACAGGCCCCTTCCCGCTTCGTACCCAATCCAGCGCGACTTCGGCCGCACCGCGCACAGCCAGCACGTCCATGCCATCGACCTGAATACCTGGGATGCGAAAGCTTTCGCCGCGGCGATAAAGCTGGTCCTCTGACGACGCGCGGTTCACGCTTGTGCCCATCGCATATTGGTTGTTTTCAATCACGAAAATGATCGGCAGTTTCCAAAGCTCCGCCATGTTGAAGCTTTCATACACTTGGCCTTGGTTCGACGCACCATCGCCGAAATAGGCAAGGCAGACGCCGCCGTCATTCGCATATTTATGCCCGAAAGCCAGGCCAGCGCCTAAAGAGACCTGCGCCCCGACAATACCGTGGCCGCCATAAAATTTGTGCTCGGTCGAAAACATGTGCATCGAACCGCCTTTGCCCTTCGAAATGCCCGCAGCGCGGCCCGTAAGCTCAGCCATAATGACATTGGGATCAATTCCGTAAGCCAACATATGGCCATGGTCGCGATAACCTGTGATCACACTGTCCTTACCCGGGGTCAGGGCGGACTGAAGGCCAATCGCCACGGCCTCTTGTCCGATATACAGATGGCAAAAGCCGCCAATCAAGCCCAGGCCGTACAGTTGCCCTGCCTTCTCCTCGAACCGTCGAATGAGCAACATGTCGCGGTAGAACTTCAACAGCTCTTCCTTGGTTGCCTTATAAGGCGTTGGTTCTGTCGGGCGCTCGCGGTTCGCGCGGGCAGCGTCTTCGCTGACGCTTGCCTTTTTCGACTGTGATTTTTTCGCTGGGGTGTTAGCCAAATCAGGTTCCTTGGATGGAAGTTTATGCGCGAATGCTAAGTCGCCTAGTCAAATTCAGCCACCGTGAAAAGCGCTTTTCCGCGACGGAAAGCACTGCATAGCTATTCATTTTGTGATCGGCACTTTACTTTAATGGCACAACAACTTCGTCAGGGGCGACAACGTTCAACTCCTTGCGCATTAATTCGCCTGCGAGGTCAGGATCGACATTATCGCGATCAAGCAGCAACTGCCGGTTTCGCAGGGCATTGCGTTCCTTTTGCAGTTTGGCGAGTTCAATTTTGCGATCGCTCAACGCAGCGCGATAGTCTGTCCATGCGATAATGCCTGTTGGACCCAACAACGCGTATGAAGCAATACCGAGCAACGCAACCAATGCCAATGCGGGGCCAACCACAGACTTTAGATATTCGGGTTTTTTGTTGCCGCGTAACATCGCTAGACTGAATCACATATTGAGTGGAATGGCAAGAAAATCGGGCTCAGCGAAAAATGCCTCTACCAGCGTATACTGCGGATGCGCCCAGCTCCTCTTCAATGCGGATTAGCTGGTTGTACTTTGCCAACCGGTCCGACCTTGCAAGACTGCCAGTTTTGATTTGGCCGCAATTGGTCGCAACGGCAAGGTCGGCGATGGTAGCATCTTCGGTCTCGCCCGAACGATGCGACATCACCGCAGTATAAGACGCACGGTGCGCCATCGATACGGCCGCTAACGTTTCGGTCAGCGTTCCAATCTGATTGACCTTGACCAAAAGCGAGTTGGCAAGCCCCTTACCGATGCCCATCGACAAGCGTTCCGGATTGGTAACAAAAAGATCGTCCCCGACCAACTGCACTTCGTGGCCGATCTTTTCGGTGACGGCCTTCCAGCCCTCAAAGTCATCTTCGCTCATGCCGTCTTCAATCGACAAAATCGGGTAATCCTTGCACAAAGCGGCCAAATAATCGGCCATTTCATGTGGCGACAGCGAAAGCCCCTCGCCCGAAATTTCATATTTGCCGTTGCGGAAAAATTCGGTTGCCGCGCAATCGAGCGCCAGCACGACATCGTCACCTGCCTTGAAACCGGCCTTTTCGATTGACGCCATGATGAAATCGAGCGCATCGCGTGTCGACGCCAGATTCGGCGCAAAGCCACCTTCGTCTCCGACAGAAGTAGCAAGACCTTTCTCGTGCAATCCCTTTTTCAAGGTATGGAAAATTTCGGACCCCCAGCGCACTGCCTCTGCGATAGATCCTGCCCCAACTGGCATGACCATGAATTCCTGAAAATCAATTGGGTTGTCGGCATGTTCTCCGCCATTGATGATGTTCATCATTGGTACGGGCAAAACATGCGCATTTACACCGCCAACATAACGATAAAGTGGTAAACCCCGCGCGTCAGCCGCGGCCTTCGCCACCGCGAGGCTGACGCCGAGAATGGCATTGGCGCCAAGGTTCGATTTGTTATCCGTGCCGTCGAGATCGATCATGACGGCATCGATGTTCTCCTGCTCTTCGGCGTCGAGCTCCACCAATGCCTCGAAGATCGATCCATTCACGGCTTCCACTGCCTGAAGCACACCCTTGCCCATATATTTGGAAGCGTCGCCGTCGCGCTTTTCCACCGCTTCATACGCGCCTGTAGAGGCGCCCGACGGCACTGCAGCGCGGCCAAAGCTGCCGTCTTCCAAAAGAACATCCACTTCAACCGTTGGATTACCCCGGCTGTCCAGGATTTGCCGGGCGTGAATGTCGAGGATCGCTGTCATAGAATGGTCCAATAATGCGTGTGAGGAACAATGGCAGCGCCTCTATCGTTCTGTTCAGGATTTGGCAACGATGCACCGACATATCAATTTTAATTGCAAATTGTCGGTGCTATAGTTGACTAAGGCACCAGCAATACAAATATCATACCTTAGAACGACAGAATTATTCGCCACAACCTTTTGAAAAGGAGTCATTTCATGGCCGAGACTGAAAAGCCCACCGCAGCAGCAAAGCCTGCGCCTGCCAAAAAGGCACCGAGCAAACGTCCTGCAACAAACCCAGCAGCGCCAAAGGCAAAAGCCACCGCTCCTGACGCTGCCCCAAAAGCAGTTGCAAAAGCGCAACCAGCCAAGGGCAAGACCGAAAATGTCAAATCTAAGGTCAAAACAGACATGAACAATTTTAAAGCCCAAGCCACGGACAGCGCGCGCGCTGCGGCCAAAAAAGGCAAAGATCGGGCAACGGAAGCAGTCGACAGCATCGGTAAGCTTATCCGCGACAGTGCGGCGACGATTGATGAGAATGTCGGCAAACAATATGGCGACTATGCGCGCAGTGCCGCCGAAATGGTCGAAGGCTTCGCTGGCAAAATGGACGCTAAAGATGTTGATGCGCTTGCCGAAGACGCTCGACAGTTTGTGCGGAAAAGCCCTGCGGTCGCGATTGGTGCCGCTGCCGCAATCGGTTTTGTTCTGGCCCGGCTGGTGCGTTCTGGCGGGAACGACGCTTGAATTCGACACAAGGCGGCATTGCAAAATGCCGCCAATGGCCGATAAGCGAATGTAATGAAGATTGATGACCCACATTATGAATCGGTGGAGGATTTGGACCCACCGGTTGAGCCTTCGGCAAGCGAACAGGTGGCGCTAGCTATCGAAGATTTGCGCGCAATGATTAAATCAGAAATGCGCTATCATCGATCAAGGCTTGACTATACGCGTCACGTCTTCCGATGGGCATTCCGTTATGGCGCCGCCGCAGCCTTTGCATTTGGCGCTGCATCCATTGCATTGGTCCTTGGGCTGGTACTGACCTTGTCACCACTGATTGGTCCACTTGCCGCGACATTATCAGTGACGATAAGCTTTGTCGTTGTCGGTATTATTTTTGGCGCGCTGGCACGAAAATGGATGCGGAAGGTTTATTTTCCGGAAATGCAGAAAAATGTCGACGATCTTACCTAAAGAGCCGGTTATCACTGACCGCGAAAGCGTTATTTTATCTAACGCCGAACGCCGTCATCTGCGCCGCAAGTTCAAAGGCAGCGTTGATCTGGCGAAGAAGGCCCTTAGCCCACGGCGTCAGTTTGACCGCCTGATCGCGCGCAAAACCGACGAGGCAAAGCAACTTGGAACCGAAACTGCGCAAATTGTGAAAAAAAACGCGCCCATCCTTGGCTTGATAGGGGTGAGCGCATTGTTGTTTGCGGCGCGTCGTCCGATTTCAGGTTGGATTTCCAACATGCGACAGAGTAAAACAAAGCCAGACGACATCTGATACAGGAACATTTTATGAGCAAGATTGGCGAAAGCATCAAATCCGCAGCAAACAGCGCGAAAGCAAAAACCTCTCGGTCAAGTGCAGCCGCACGTGAAAAGGCTTCCGTGGCTTTGGAAAAAAGCAAAGGCGCTGCGGCTGCAGGCGTAGAGCATTCACGCGTTATGGCGCAGCATGCGAAAACAAAAACCAGCGATAGCATTGATAAAAACCCGCTCGCCATTGTGATGGGCGGAATTGCGATCGGCGCCATCGTCGGCGCGTTGTTGCCGCGCACAGAGCGCGAAACCAAAGTTTTGGGAAAAGCTGGGAAAAAGCTAAACAAGAAAGCCCGGAAAATGGCGGAAGCCGCGAAGGCAGCAGGCGTGGGACAGGCCGATCTGCTAGGTCTAAATGGTGATGCCGTGCGCGTGCAGTTCAGAGAGCTTGTCAGCAAGGCTGCACTCGCTGTAAAGGCCGCTGGTCAGGCTGCTACGGAAGCGGCCAAGGAAAAAAATTAAGGACAGATTTTTTGAGCGATACAAAATTGCATCTGGTTTTCGGTGGCCGGGTCGAAAATCCGCAAACCTTAAAGTTTACGGATCTCGAGAAATTGGACATTGTCGGAATGTTTCCGGACTATGCAAGTGCCGAGGAAGCTTGGCGATCCGCGGCGCAGCGCACAGTAGATGACGCCGAAATGAAATATGTTGTGGTGCATTTGCACAGGCTTTTGCAACCCGACAGTTGAATTATGTCCAAATCATCCTGACGGCTTGCTTCAGGATGATTGTGCACCCTGTCAAAATTCATGCGTTTCGATAGCGCCACAAAAGCAGTGGACGCGCAAGCAGCAAGCCAGCCACGAAGCCCCCGATATGCGACCATATCGCTATTCTGATGCCCAAGCCGGGTCCAACGAAGCCAAGCGCAAGGTTCAATGCAGCCCAAGCGATTGTCAGGTGTAACGGCCGCGCATAGGCAGCTGGGATGGGTCCCCATGGCTTGGGCTTTTTGTTCGGAAACAGCAAAACATAGGCGCCAATAATACCCGAGATTGCACCGCTTGCCCCAATGGCCGGCGCCATCATGTCGACAGACATTGGCCATGCCATGAACGATGCAAGCCACTCCGTGGCAGCCGCAGCGTAGGCCGAAATGAGATATAGCGCCAGATACGGCGCGCCGCCCAATACCCGCTCGACCATTTTGCCGATCAGCAACAGCATCAACATATTGGTGACAACATGCGCGACGCCGCCGTGCAAGAACGCAGCGGTCAACGGCGTCAAAAATGCCGGAACCAAATAGCCGACACCTGGGAAGGAGACGGTGACGTTACTAAAGCGTATCGGGAAAAGTCCCCCCGACATGATCGCAAAATTCCACCATGAGGGCACAAGCAAAATCGTGGCAATCACCAGATTGATGATCACAAGGGCATTGGTAACCGGGCCACGGGGAAACCGCATCTCAGGCCGATCGACGCTTCACAGGGAAGCGCATAGTCAGATGAACTCAATCTTGGAAACGAGATAATATTTATCGCCGGATGGGACCGTCACTTCGATTTCGTCCTCGACAACGCGTCCAATAAGGGCACGCCCCAGCGGAGAATTATAGGAAATCCGGCCTGCTTTTGCGTCAGCCTCGGTTTCACCCACCAGCTGATAGCGCACGGGCTTATCATTCTCGTCCATCAACGTGACGGTTGCGCCAAACACGATCTTGTCACCTGACAAGGTCGTAGGGTCAATAATTTGCGCACGGCCAATCTTGTCCTCGATTTCGGAAATCGAAGCCTCGACCTGGCCTTGGCGCTCCTTTGCGGCATGATATTCGGCATTTTCCGACAAATCGCCATGCGCACGTGCTTCCTCAATTGATTCCACAATCATCGGGCGCTCGTCACGAAGGCGCTTCAGGTCAGTCGTCAGCTTTTCATAGCCTTCCGCCAACATCGGATATTTCTCAAAACTCGCCATCAGGCCAAAATCCTTCGTCACAAAAACTTCCCGACCGGATAAATGATAACCACCCATCCGATATGCAGTTCAATTGTCGGGGAACGATACTGCTCGGCTTAATAATAGTCCTGAAGTGGCCGAACTTCAAGTTGCCGTTGTTGCAGCGCCGCAATCGCCTGTGCAACGGCAAGGCTTCCTGCGGCTGTAGTATATTGCGAAACCTTGCCAACCAACGCGGAACGGCGGATTTCTTCGCTGTCTTTAAGGCTCTGCCATCCTTCGGTTGTGTTGAAGATAAGCTGGATTTCGCCATCCTTGATCTTGTCGACGATATGCGGGCGACCTTGGGCGACCTTGTTGACGCGCTCGACCTCAATACCTTGAGCGAGCAGATAGTCCGCCGTGCCGCCCGTGGCGCAGACGGTAAAGCCGCACGCGATGGCCTGTTTTACTGCAGGGACAATGACTGGCTTGTCGGTATCTTTGACCGAGACGAACAATTTACCGCTCATCGGCGGTGGCATACGTGCGCCGATCTGTGATTTGGCGAAGGCTGTCGCAAAATCCCTGTCGATCCCCATGACTTCGCCGGTTGACTTCATTTCTGGTGACAGAACGGGGTCAACACCGGGAAAGCGGTCAAACGGGAAGACCGCCTCTTTCACCGCGATGTAATCGATATCGAGATTGATTGGCGGCAGGTCCTTGAGCTTTTCACCCGCCATCACCCGCGCCGCGATCTTGGCGATTGGCGCACCGATGGCCTTGGCAACAAAAGGCACGGTCCGGCTTGCGCGCGGATTGACCTCAATCAGGTAGACTTCATTATCCTTCACCGCGAACTGGATATTCATAAGGCCAAGGACATGGAGATTCACCGCAAGCAACTCGGTCTGGCGGCGAATTTCGGCAATGATATCTTCTGGAAGACTGTAGGGCGGAATGGTGCACGCAGAATCGCCACTGTGGACACCTGCTTCTTCGATGTGCTGCAAGATGCCAGCGACAACGACCTCGTCACCATCGCATAATGCGTCGACGTCGACCTCAATCGCATCGCGCAGATAGCTGTCTATAAGCACGGGCGAGTCACCGGAGACGATAACCGCGGTCTGGATATAGTTTTCCAGTTGCGCCTGCGTATCGACGATTTCCATCGCGCGCCCGCCAAGAACATAGGACGGGCGCATAAGCACTGGATAGCCAATGGTTTCGGCCACCTTGATGGCTTCTTCGCGGCTGCGCGCAATTCCATTCTCTGGCTGCTTGAGCTTCAATCTGTTGATCAGCGCAGCGAAGCGTTCGCGGTCTTCGGCAAGGTCGATCGCATCAGGCGATGTGCCCAATATCGGGATGCCCGCGGCCTCCAACGCCTTGGCAAGGTTCAGCGGCGTTTGGCCGCCAAATTGGACGATCACACCCTTCAGCGTGCCATTTTGCTGCTCGACATGGAGGATTTCGAGAACATCTTCAGCCGTGAGCGGTTCGAAATACAACCGGTCCGACGTGTCATAGTCGGTCGAAACGGTTTCGGGATTGCAGTTGACCATGATCGTTTCATAGCCCGCATCAGCCAGCGCGAAGCAGGCATGGACGCAGCAATAATCGAACTCAATCCCCTGCCCGATCCGATTTGGTCCACCACCCAAGATGACAATCTTCTCGCGCTCAGTCGGCTGGCTCTCACATTCAGGTGTGCCAAAGCTTGGCGCTTCATAGGTTGAGTACATATAAGGCGTTTTTGCCTCGAACTCTGCCGCGCAGGTATCGATGCGCTTGAAGACCGGACGGACGCCCAATTTATGGCGCAGTGCACGTACCTCATCCTCGGTTACGGCACCCGCCATGGCGCGGGCTGCCTGCATGGCAATACCGGAACCGCGGCGTACGGCTGTTTCCATCCCGGGACGCACATTGATCGATTCCAGTGCCAGATAAGCAAGCCGCTTGTCCGAAAAACCCATCGCTTTCAGCCGGCGAAGCGCTTCTGCAGTGTTTGGAAGGCCGTTCGTCTTGACGTCGGTCTCGGCAGCGATGATTTCCTCGAGCCGCTCCAAAAACCATGGATCGAACTTCGCTATTGCGTGGATCTCGGCAACGCTCATGCCCTCGCGCAGCGCTTGCGCCGCAACCAGCAGCCGGTCAGGTGTCGCGCGGCTTAGCTCCGCGGAAAGCTCATCCTTCGAGGCACCTTTGAGTGCATCGATGTAATTGAAGCCTGACAATCCAGTCTCAAGGCCACGCAGCGCCTTTTGCATGCTTTCATGGATGTTGCGGCCAATCGCCATGACTTCGCCAACCGATTTCATCGCGGTCGACAGCAAGGGTTCGGCACCCTTGAACTTTTCAAAAGCAAATCGCGGGATCTTGGTGACAACATAGTCGATCGTTGGTTCGAACGATGCCGGCGTCGCACCAGTGATGTCGTTGGTAATCTCGTCGAGCGTGTAACCCACTGCGAGCTTTGCTGCGACCTTCGCAATCGGGAAACCGGTTGCCTTCGACGCCAGCGCCGATGAGCGCGACACCCGAGGGTTCATCTCGATCACGATGAGGCGGCCATCGGCGGGATTTACCGCGAACTGCACGTTGGAACCGCCTGTTTCGACCCCGATTTCACGCAAGCATGCGATGCTTGCATTGCGCATGATCTGATATTCCTTGTCGGTCAGCGTCAGCGCGGGCGCAACGGTGATGGAATCTCCGGTGTGGACGCCCATCGGGTCGACATTTTCGATGGAGCAGATGATGATGCAGTTGTCGGCTTTGTCGCGGACAACCTCCATCTCATATTCTTTCCATCCGAGCAGCGATTCCTCGATCAGCACTTCAGTCGTCGGCGAAGCATCAAGGCCGCCAGTCACGATCTTGATGAACTCGTCGCGGTTATAGGCAATACCGCCCCCCGTGCCGCCCATGGTGAAGCTCGGACGGATGATCGACGGCAGGCCGGTGCGCTCAAGCACCTCAAGTGCCTCTTCCATGGAATGCGCAATGCCCGAACGCGCCGATTCCAGACCAATTTTGGTCATCGCGTCGCGAAACTTGATCCGGTCCTCCGCCTTGTCGATGGCTTCGGCATCGGCACCGATCATCTCGACGCCATATTTCGCCAGCGTGCCGTCATTAAACAAAGCCAAGGCGACGTTCAGCGCCGTCTGACCACCCATAGTCGGCAACACCGCGTCGGGGCGTTCTTTTTCGATGATCTTGGCCACGATTTCGGGCGTGATTGGCTCGACATAGGTCGCGTCGGCCATGTCCGGGTCGGTCATGATCGTCGCCGGGTTGGAGTTGACCAGGACCACGCGGTAGCCCTCCTCCTTCAGCGCCTTGATCGCCTGGGTGCCCGAATAGTCGAACTCGCAAGCCTGCCCGATAATAATCGGCCCAGCGCCAATCACGAGGATCGAGGAAATGTCAGTGCGTTTGGGCATTATTTGCTGCCTAGCGAGTAGTAACCAATATAAAGTGTGATCAGCGCCGCAATTGCGCCAAGCCAAGTACCCCAGCTGCCAAACCAAGTGGCAACGTCTGATGAGCTTGGTTGATTCTGGTTGTTTGTTGCACTGTTCACTATCGAAGGTGCAATATTGACATTGAAAACCGGCGAACTAGTGCTGTCCGAAGCCGACGCTGATGAAAGATTCCCGACTTCTTCAGTCTCATGATAGCGTTGAACTTTTGTCAGAACGGCTTTTTCGGCCTCGTCGGATTCCAACCAACTTGGGCCGTTTGCATTCAATCTGAAAATAAAAGAGTTCGGGATCTTTATCGCCTTTTCGACCGTAAGCACCCCTGCTCGAGATATCTCCCAAAGGCCATTATCCGAATATTGGTCGTAGGTCTTTTCGACTTCGCCTCTCCTTTCTAATTCTTCAAGTGCCACGCTAACTCGCTTTTGAGAAACCCTCGTCTTCAACAAATGTGAAATGTCAGATGGCGATAGAGGTTCACCGTCATGCTCTGCGTGGTCAAACAACGCTAGGAGCACTGCGAGATCAATTTTGGACTGCGCGATCATGATTGCCCCAACATCCCCACAAACCGCTCGAACAGATAGAAACTATCCATCGGCCCGGGCGACGCCTCGGGGTGGTACTGCACCCCGAACGCGCGCTTGCCCTTGACCCTAATCCCGCAGTTCGAGCCATCGAACAGCGACACGTGGGTTTCCTCCACCCCCTCGGGCAGCGCGCTATTATCGACCGCGAAGCCGTGGTTCATGCTGGTGATCTCGACCACGCCGTCTTCGAGCCGCTTGACCGGGTGGTTCGCGCCGCGGTGGCCCTGGTGCATCTTGCTGGTCTTGGCCCCCGCCGCGAGGCCGAGCATCTGGTGGCCGAGGCAGATGCCGAAGATCGGCACGTCGCGTTCGAGTAATCCCTGGATCACTGGCACCGCGTAAATGCCGGTCTCCGCCGGATCGCCCGGACCGTTGGAGAGGAACACGCCGGCGGGCTCAAGCGCCAGCACCTGCTCCAGCGTGGCGGTGGCCGGCACCACGGTGACCTGCGCCCCGGCTTTGACCAGATTGCGGAAGATGTTGTCCTTCGCGCCGTAATCGATCGCGACGACGTGGGGGCGGTCCCCCTCCCGCTTGCGAGAGGGGTTAGGGGTGGGTGAGTCAGCGGTTGGCGCGGAGTTCGAGCCGAGTGGCCCACTCCCGACCCCTCCCGCACGCGGGAGGGGGGAACGGGCGTAGCCCTTGCCCAATTTCCAGACGCCGCCTTGCCAGTCTTCCAGCTCGGTGCGCGAAACGATCCGCGCGAGGTCCATACCCTCGAGCCCCGGCCAGTCCGCCGCGCGCTTGATCAACGCCGGCAGGTCGAACTTGCCGTCAGCAGCATGCGCGATCACCGCATTCGGCGCGCCCGACAGGCGGATGCGGCGGGTCAGCGCGCGGGTATCGATGCCCGAGAGGCCGATCTTGCCCTTGGCTGCGAGCCAATCGCCGAAAGTCCCGGTCGAGCGGAAGTTGCTCGGCACCGTGACGTCCTCGCGCACCACGCAGCCGACCGCGCCATTGACGTGCGCCTCAAGGTCCTCATCATTGACCCCGACGTTGCCGATATGCGGGAAGGTGAAGGTGACGATCTGCCCGGCGTAGGAGGGATCGGTCATCACTTCCTGATAGCCGGTCATCGCGGTGTTGAAGCAGACCTCGCCCACCGCAGCGCCCTCTGCACCAAATCCGCGGCCCCACGCGACGTGGCCATCGGCGAGCACGAGGACTCCCGTCGCGCCTGCTGGTTGAGGCGCGTGCGAGGTGGCGGCGTCGGCCATTTTGAGGGCGCTCCGGGTGCGGGTTTTCCAGCGATGTTGCTAAGGGACTGCGGCTAGAGATACACCGGCTGGCCGTCAACCGTTGAAAAGCGGAAATTCGCCGCTAGGGACATGCTTTCCCCATCTCAAAGGATGCCGCCAATGCTCCGCGATACGATCAAGGCCGCCCAGATCGAGGCGATGAAGGCC
>JANMJX010000010.1:0-13005 GCA_031371575.1 Sphingomonadales bacterium | reverse complement strand
CGCCAGCGCCGATACCAGGTCGAAGCGCACCCTGCCCCAGATGAAGGCGCCGATCAGCGCCACGAAGATCGCGATGATCGTCAGTTGCGGCAGGCTCAAGATATCGGTCATCGATGATGGGCGCCCCCGGAATATCGGGATCAACGCCACAACCGGGCGGAAGTTGCACGCCGGGCCGCGTACTCATGAGGGCCAAGGCCGGGCCACGTCCCGGCCTTGGCCTGCCGGCTACTTGCTGTGCGAGCTCGACTCGTTTTCCATCATCTGCTTCAGCAGCTTCTGGTAATTGGTCAGCATGGCTTCCTGCATCTTCAACATGCTCATCTGATCGTTCATCATTTGATCGGTCATCTTCATGAACTGCATGCGCATTTCGTCCATCTGGTTCATGTTCTCGGTGTTCTGGTCAGCGAAGGACGCCGTCGACAGCATGGCGAGCGTGGCGGCGGCGATAAGGAACTTCTTCATTGGGGTCTCCCGTGTTAGTTTGCTTCGGTGCTGCCGGAAGTGCTAAATCCGCGACTTCCGGCCACCCCACCTTAGCCGCTGCGCAGGCCAGTACGAATCAAAGGCATTCACGATGTTTATCGAATATTATATAGTTAAATCAGTTACTTAGAGAACATCCTAGCGGTACAATTCACCCCCCGCGCACGTAATTCTCCGGCCTGACACGGGATTGTGAAAACCAAGTAGCGGCTGTGTCCTGTTCTGTGATCGGCAACCGCCTGCTTGACCGCCTTGCGGTTGTGCTTAGTGTTGTGGGCCAACCCGCGAAGGATAAACAATCTTGCCAGCCCCGCAATTTACTCACCGCCTGACCCGAAATGATGATCTCGATGCCCTGAGGGACCTCGTGGACGAGGCCATCGCCGAGAACCAGAAGGCCTTTCTTTCGGCGGAACAGATCGCCTCCAGCCGGATGATCATGGGCCTCGATACGTTGTTGATCGCCGACGGCACCTATTTCGTCATCGAAACCGGGGGCGAGATCGCCGGTTGCGGCGGCTGGAGCAGGAGGGCCACCCTTTATGGCGGCAACCAGACGCCCGGCCGCGACCCTGCCTTGCTCGATCCCGCCACGGACCCGGCCCGCGTCCGCGCCATGTACACCCATCCCCGCCACACCCGGAAAGGGGTTGGCAGCTTGATCCTCAAGCTCTGCGAGGAAGCGGCCCGCGCCGAGGGGTTCAAGACGGTGGAACTGATGGCCACCATGTCCGGCGAACTGCTCTACCGCGCCTGCGGTTATGAAGCGGTGGAACCGGCTGAGGACGCCCGCGGCGGCGCGCCCGTGCCGCTGCTCAGAATGCGAAAGACCCTTTAGCGTTTTACAGCAGATCCCGGGTTGATTGAATCACCCCAAGAATCCGTCATCCTCCGCGAAAGCGGAGGAACCATTCTGTCCCCGCTGCAAGATGGATGGTCCGCTTTCGCGGACCACGACGGAGCGGAGAAAATTGTTCGAAGCAACTGAGATTGGCGCTAATTCTTCAGCCGGTATCCGGTCTTGAACATCCAGCCAACGGCACCGAGACACACGGCGAGAAAGAACAGCGTCATGGCGAGGCTCACACCGACGCCGACATCGGCCACCTCGTTGAAACTCCAGCGGAAGCCACTAACCAGATAGACCACCGGATTGAACATCGACACGGCGCGCCAAACCGGCGGCAGCACGCTCAGTGAATAAAAACTGCCGCCGAGGAACGTGAGCGGCGTGATGACCAGCAGCGGAATGATCTGCAACTGCTCGAAACCGTCGGCCCACAGGCCGATGATGAAACCGAACAGGCTGAAGGTGATGGCGGTGAGCAGCAGGAAGGTCACCATCCAGAACGGATGCGCGATTTCGAGCGGCACGAACAGCACCGATGTGGCGAGGATGACCAGCCCGATAAGAATCGATTTCGCCGCCGCGGCACCCACAAATCCGAACACCATTTCCACCGCCGACACCGGCGCAGAGAGATATTCATAGATGGTGCCGGTGAAGCGCGGAAAATAGATGCCGAAGGACGCGTTCGAAATCGCCTGGGTCAGCAGCGACAGCATGATCAGCCCCGGCACGATGAAGGCGCCGTAGCTTACCCCCTCGATCTCGGTGATGCGCGAGCCGATGGCCGCCCCGAACACGACAAAATAGAGAATGGTGGAGATGACCGGTGACACCAGGCTTTGCCCGAGTGTGCGGAAGAAACGCGCCATCTCGTAATTGAAGATGGCGGATACGGCGCGCCAGTTCATTGCTTCACCAATCCGATGAAAATATCCTCGAGCGAACTTTGTTCGGTGTGCAGATCGCTGATGGCGATACCCGCCGCCGATACCTCCGCCAGCAGCTTCGGGATGACGCCGGCGCTGGCATGGCTGTCATATTGATAGACAAGCTCGCGTCCGGATGGAGCCAATAAGAGGCCGCGCTTGACCAGTGCCGCCGGAAGCCCGGCCATGGTTTCGGCCAGTTGCAGGGTAAGCTTCTTCTGGCCCAATTGCTGCAGCAGCTTGACCTTTTCCTCGACCAGCACGAGCTCGCCCTTGTTGATGACGCCCACCCGGTCGGCCATCTCTTCCGCTTCCTCGATATAATGCGTGGTGAGGATGATGGTGACGCCAGTGGCCCGCAGATCGCGGACGATCTGCCACATCTCTTTCCGCAATTCGACATCGACGCCCGCCGTCGGCTCGTCGAGAAACAGGATCTGCGGCTCATGCGCCAGCGCCTTGGCGATCAGCACGCGCCGCTTCATGCCGCCCGACAGCGTCATGATGCGCGAATCCTTCTTGTCCCACAGGGTGAGCTTGCGCAGCGTCTCTTCCAGATAGGCTGTGTTGGCGGGCTTGCCGAACAGGGTGCGGGTAAACCGCACCGTATCCCAGACCGTCTCGAAAATGCTCAGGTGCAGTTCCTGCGGTACCAGCCCGATCAGCGACCGCGCCGCGCGGAAATCCTCGACCGTGTCATGGCCGTCGACAGTGATCGAACCCGAGGATTTGGTGACGATGCCGCAAACAATGCTGATCAGCGTCGTCTTGCCCGCCCCATTGGGCCCGAGCAGCGCCAGGATTTCGCCGCGCTTGATGTCGAGGCTGACATCCTTCAGGGCGGCAAGACCGCCCTTGTAGGTTTTCGACAGGTTCTTGATCGAGATGATGGGGTTCATGAGGGCGCTCTATAGAGGATGTCACGGCAAAGGAGAATGACATTGCCGTGACGCGCCGTTTGCAGACTAACCGGCGGGCGCGAACACCCGCAACCGGTGCCCGTCCGGGTCGAGCGCCACGAAACTGCGCCCGAAATCCATGTCGGTGGGAGCCTGGGCGATGGTGAGACCCTTAGCCTTCCAGGCATCATGGGTGGCATCGACCTCGCCGGGCGCCTCAACCGTGAAGGCCACCTCGCCAGCCCCTGGCCCGGCACCCGGCGCCGGGGCCACGGTCGCCGCCGACCACAGGCCCAGCATCACCTGCTCGCTCAGCGGCAGCATGGCGAAAGTCTCGGCTTGATCCACAATCGGATGGCCCAGCAGCCCGGAATAAAACGCCGCACTCTCAATGGGCGATTTGACGTAGAGGATGACAAAATTGAACTTCGGCATGGGAGTTCTCCTTAAACTGCGGGAGGCCTCTTGCCACCCGGCCACCGCTCTAGCAGCAGCGATTGTCAGGAGATGTCAGCAGCGGCTACTCGAACAGGCTCGACACACTCTCTTCCCGGCTCGTGCGCCCGATGGCCTCGCCCAGCAGCGTGGCGATCGGCATGGTGCGGATGTTGCGGGCGATCTTGACGGCTTCCGTTGGCTGGATCGAATCGGTGATGACCAGCTCCTTCAATCTCGACGAGGTGATGCGTGAGACCGCCCCGCCCGACAAGACGCCGTGGGTGATATAGGCAACGACGTCGGACGCGCCGGCTTCCTTCAACGCATCCGCCGCATTGCACAACGTGCCCGCGCTGTCGGCGATATCGTCGATCAGAATGCAGAATCGGTCCTTCACATCACCAATGATGTTCATAACCTCGGAAACACCGGCTTTTTCTCGGCGTTTGTCGACAATGGCGAGCGGCGCATCGTCCAGACGTTTGGCGAGCGCGCGGGCGCGGACAACACCGCCGACATCGGGAGAAACAACAGTGATAAGCTTGTCGCCGTGGCGCTCCAGTATGTCTGCGCTCATCACCGGCGCACCGTAAAGATTGTCGGTGGGAATATCGAAAAAGCCTTGGATCTGCCCCGCATGCAAGTCCACCGTCAAAACCCTGTCAGCGCCGGCTTCCGTAATCAGATTGGCCACAAGCTTTGCCGAAATCGGTGTTCGCGGTCCTGGTTTGCGGTCTTGTCGGGCATAGCCAAAATAAGGCAGCACAGCCGTAATACGCTTCGCCGACGCGCGGCGAAGTGCATCGATCATGATGAGTAATTCCATCAAATTGTCATTCGCGGGATGGCTCGTTGATTGAATGACAAACATATCTTCGCCGCGGACATTTTCGTGGATTTCGACAAAAATCTCATTGTCGGCGAACCGGCGAACGCTAGCGTCGGTCAGCGGCAAGTTCATATAGTCCGCAATACCCTGCGCGAGAGGCAGATTGCTGTTGCCCGTCATCAATTTCATGTCTGTATCCCCGAGCTTGGGCTCGACCAAGCCCATTTCCAGATTCTGCAGTCGCTCTAGCGAGGCCGGGCTGGCCTGACAATCGGCTTGCTCCGCTACATTGTGGACAATAAGGATGAGTCCATGACAAATCAGCTCAATATTGCAATGGCGCAGATCAATCAGCGTGTCGGGGACCTTGCCGGTAATGCGCGCAATATTTTGGAATGGCGTACCCAGGCAACCGACGCTGACCTGATTGTGTTTCCCGAACAGCAATTGATCGGCTATCCGGCCGAAGACCTTGTACTTAAGCCAGTCTTTGCAGCACGTGCCGCCGCCGAACTCGACAAGCTTGCCGCAGCGACCGCGGACGGCGGACCAGCCATGTTGGTGGGATCGATCTTTTTCGATGACGGCGCGCTGTACAATGGCATCGCACTTCTGGATGGCGGCCATATTGCCGCAGTGCGGTACAAGCATGAGCTGCCCAATTACGGAACTTTTGACGAAAAGCGGATATTTGCCGCTGGTCCCTTGCCCGAGCCGGTGGAATTTCGCGGTGTGCGGATAGGTGTTCCTATTTGCGAGGATGGCTGGCTTTCGCCGGTGAGCCTGCATCTGAAAGAGCGCGGCGCCGAGCTGCTCATTTCGACCAACGGTAGCCCGTATGAGATCGACAAGGACGATCGCCGGTTGGAAGAAGTGTTTGCCGCGCGTGTGCGCGAAACAGGCTTGCCACTGATGTTTCTGAACCGGGTCGGTGGGCAGGATGAGCTTGTTTTTGACGGCAGTTCATTCGTGTTGAACGCCGATGGCGTGGTCGCGCACCGGCTGCCTGATTGGGAAGAACATTTGCGGATGACGCGCTGGACGCGCGGCGCTGAAGGCTGGGTCTGCGCAGACGGCCCCAAGGCGTTGTGGGAGGATCATCCTGCAGATATTTACAGCGCGATGGTTGTGGGCCTGCGCGATTATGTCGACACCAACGGCTTTCCGGGCGTTGTGCTTGGCATGTCGGGCGGAATCGACAGTGCATTATGCGCTGCCATTGCTGCAGATGCACTTGGCCCGGAGCGCGTCTGGTGTGTGATGCTGCCAAGCCGCTACACAAGCCAGTCGAGCCTTGATGATGCCGCCGAATGCGCTGCGATGATCGGCTGCAAGATAGACACGATCCCTATTTCGCCCGCCGTCGAAGCATTTGACGAAATGCTCTCTGGCAGTTTTGCCGACCGTGAGGTCGATATTACCGAAGAAAATGTGCAGTCGCGCATTCGCGGCGTAACGTTAATGGCGCTGTCCAATAAATTTGGACATATGCTCCTGACGACGGGCAACAAAAGCGAAATGAGCGTTGGCTATGCGACGATCTATGGCGACATGGCCGGCGGATATAATCCGTTGAAAGACGCGTACAAGATGACGGTGTTTGCCATTTCGGAGTGGCGGAACAGTCACAAGCCGCGTTTTGCGCTTGGCCGCGATGGGCCCGTGATCCCTGAAAATATCATCTGCAAGCCGCCAAGTGCGGAGCTGCGTCCCGATCAGAAAGACAGTGATTCGCTACCCGATTATCCCATTCTCGACAAAATGCTCCATGCACTGGTGGAAGAGGAGCGGTCGGTGGACGAGGTTGTGGCGCTTGGATTCGACCGGGAGGTGGTCAAAAGGATTGAACGATTGCTGTATCTCGCCGAATATAAAAGGCGGCAGGCCCCGCCTGGCGTGAAGCTTGGCACGCGCAATTTTGGCCGCGACCGTCGCTACCCCATTACCAACGCATTTCGAAGCGCGCCGTAATCCGAAGGTCCGTCGAACAGGGCACTGGAAATATAAGGCTGCGCGCCTTATTGAAGTGCCATGTCCTTTTTTAAAGATGTATCCTTGCGCAGCGCAGGTACCGACCTCGTCACATTCCTGCGCACCTCGGGCGAGCACAGTCCGTGGTTCTTTCTTGCTGCCTGTATTCCGACGGCTATCATCATCTATACATTCTACATCGACACGATGGAAAAGGCGACGCCAGCGCCGCGATCCATCATTTATATCGAAAGCTGGCCAGCCACGCGAAGCATCGAAGAATCGAAAGCCGCCATAGCAGAGCGCCAGAAAGCCAAAGACGCGATGCGCGTACGCGAAAAGGAAGCCTATAAGGCATTTGGCCGCGCCGTTGGTATGGATGTCGACAGGATAGATCGCGAGGCGCAGCAGGAGCGGGCAGCAAAAAAAGCTGCTGAGGCAAAAACCTCGGAGACCGTGAAATAGTCACCGCGGATGATCTTCAATATATGGCTGCTGCGCTTTCGCTGGCCGAGCGCGGTGTCGGGCGGACGGGCGAAAATCCATCTGTTGGCTGCATCATTGTCAAACAAGGCCATGTTGTTGGACGCGGTTGGACTCAAGCTGGCGGCCGCCCCCATGCCGAGGCGATGGCATTGCAACAAGCTGGCTTGGAAGCGCGCGACAGCAGTGTCTATGTAACGCTTGAGCCGTGTGCCCATATGTCGCAACGTGGCCCTGCGTGCGCGCAGTTGCTGGTGGACGCCAGACCAGCGAAGGTCGTCATAGCGCTTCAAGACCCCGATCCACGCACCGCAGGCGACGGCATGGCGTCTCTTCGAGCGGCCGGAATAGACGTGGTGACTGACGTCATGGCAACCGAAGCCCGACGCAACCTCGCTGGATTTCTCAGTCGGATGGATAAAGGCCGCCCATATGTGACATTGAAACTGGCAACCTCCTTGGATGGCAAAATCGCGATGGCCGATGGCAGCAGCCGATGGATCACAAGTGATATTGCCCGCGCACACAGCCATGTCGAGCGTTCCCGTTGCGACGCCATATTGGTCGGCGCGGGCACTGTACGTGCCGACAATCCCCAACTCAATGTTCGGCTAGCTGGTCTCGAAAATAGCCACCCAAGCAAAATCATGCTGGGCAGCGGCGACGCGCCGATCGGCTGGGAAGTCATTCGTACACCTCAGGATATCGCAGGCTTGGGATACAACAATCTGTTGGTTGAAGGCGGTGCTGCCACGGCAGCGGCCTTTTTGCGCGCCGGGCTGGTGGATCGCTTGCTGTTGTATCGCGCGCCCATTTTGATTGGCGCCGGAATGGCCTGCCTGTCCCACATTGGCCTGGCGCAGCTTGCCGACGCGCACGGGCGCTGGCAGCTTCAGGATTCCCGCTATCTTGGCAAAGACCGAGTCGAAGTCTACCAGAGCGCCAATTAGAAAAGGGTGCAGCATTCATGTTTACAGGTATTATCACTGACGTTGGCCATATTCGTACTGCGGAAAAAAGGGGCGACCTGCGCCTCGTCATTGCGTGCGCTTATGACATGGACAGCGTCGCCATCGGCGCGTCAATTGCGTGTTCCGGCGTTTGCCTGACTGTTGTGGACAAGGGGAATGGATGGTTCGCGGTTGATGCGTCGGCAGAAACCGTGTCGCGCACGGCAACGGGCATGTGGGACCAGGGCACGCGGCTGAACCTAGAACGCGCGTTGAAGGTCGGTGATGAACTGGGCGGGCACATTGTCACTGGTCATGTTGATGGCGTCGGCCACATCGTGGCCAGCGAAACAATCGGCGACAGCTGGAAAGTCACGGTCGCTGCACCTTCGATTCTTGCCGCCTACATCGCCGCAAAGGGCTCAATCACCGTTGATGGTGTTTCGCTGACGGTGAACGAAATTGCCGACCAAGCGGACGGGTCGGCGCATTTCATGCTGAATATCATTCCGCATACCGCGCAGATGACGACGCTTGATACATTGGATGTCGGGCGGCAGGTCAATTTGGAAATCGACGTGCTCGCCCGTTATCTAAAGCGCATGGAAGATTTGCGCGCGCGTTAAAAGGGCAGCCATCTCTGTTTCTTGGAAAAGCGCATATAACCAACATTTGCGCCAAGTCGCAGACCAGCGCCAACCCTGATCGGGATCAAGACGACATCGCCGCGGCGCAGATAGCTGGCGTTGAAACCCCCACCAATATAGGCAACGCCCTCGGCAGCTGGGAAACGGTGATAAATGTCTTCGGAGTCGTAGAGATTATAAACCAATATGAAGGTGCTTCCGCCATTTGCGCCCGCGTCGGGGCCAATCGATGGCCCGGTCCAATAGACGGGCTTTTCGCCCTCGACTCGGTGGCTTAACGTGCCCGATCCATAACGCAGGCCAACGATAAATGCGCCGCCGCCTTCACGCCCGACAATATAACCATTGGGTCGGCCCTGCTTTTTCAGAATGTCTTCAATCAGCTTGGCCAGCCCTTTGGCCCCTTTGCCAAAAACGCCTTCAGCAGCGCCAATCAGGTCATCTTCCTGATAGGTGTCTTTTGTGGGTATCGGGGCGGTGGTGGTTGCTGTGTTGGGTGTCGCGGGCGTCGCTGTGCCTTGAATGCCATCGGTTGGCACGCCGTCCTGCATCACGGATTGCTCATTTTGCGCAGATGCCGAAGAGGGCGCAGGTGGCGGTGTCCCAAGGTCCTTGTCTATGACATCATTTGGATCAACGTTGCTGATCTGCGCGCTGACCGGCGTTGCGACGAGCGCCCCAGCGGCCATGAGCATCATCACATAGCTGCCCGACTTCTTTAGTCCCCATTGTACAAACGACATGCGTGTTCCACCCTCAAAAGAAATATCGGCTATGTTATGGATTCTCTGGATGAGCGCATGATGAACAGGCGACGATGCGAGTCCAGTGCGCGCCAAAGCGTCCTGCAGGGTTAATTTTCTTCTTATCCCGAGGCCATGTCAATAACCATTGCAGGCAAATGCATGCGCCGCTATAGGCCGCCGATGCCAAGCGCACAGGAGACGTGGGTGAGTGGCTGAAACCAACGGTTTGCTAAACCGTCGTACTGGTAAATCCGGTACCGAGGGTTCGAATCCCTCCGTCTCCGCCAATCTGTGGCATGTCCAAGGTGAGACGCGCGAACCCATGTCGAGAAAACGTAAAGGCCCATCGCGATTTGCAGCGTTAAGCGCGAAGCCGCCTTTATTCTGGGTCAAGATCGTCGTTATTTCGGTCGCCACTGCCTATCTTGCTTGGCTTTCCTTTGTTCACGCGGTGGCCAACATCACATGGGACCAGAACCCAGACTTGGCGCTCTCTTATGTGCCCGACCATCCTCTTGCCCTGTCGCGCAAGGCCGATGAATTGTTCGCACAAAAGCAGGATCCGGCAACACTTGCCAAGGTCGAGGCGATGGCCAAGCAGTCTTTGCGCGGTGGTGCGCTTAATCCCGTTGCGATCCGTTTGCTGGGTTATGTTGCCGATGCCCGGGGAGACAGCAAAAAAGCCCGCGAACTTATGCTTTTGTCGCAAAAGGTATCGCGTCGCGATTTCGGCACGCAATTGTGGCTGATTGAAGATGCCGTCGCGCGCAACGACAAGAAACAGGCGCTTTATCATTATGACATCGCCATGCGGACGACGCCAAGCAGCTTTCCCTTATTGTTCCCGACGCTAACGGGCGCATTGAATGACCCCGAAGTGCGCGATGCGCTTGCGCCTATCGTCCGTCAGGCGCCGGTGTGGCTGCCGGCATATCTTGCAGATGCGATTGGCAATGTCCCTAATCCTGCAAATCTGGCCGAGGTTTTGATCAAGGCAGGTGGTCTGCCTGATGACGATAATTACAACGCGCTTTCCAATGGCCTGCTTGGGCAACTGGCCGCAAAGAACAAGTTTCCTGCTTTCCGGCAATATTATCTCAGCCTGAAAGGCTCAAGCCGGGCGGCGTTTCAGTCGGCCGCGCTAACCAAGGATACCGTGAATTTACGTTATCCTGCGATGGGGTGGCAGATACAAGAAAATCCCGGAATTGGCGGTTCGTTCTCACAACCGGACAGCAAAGGGCGGTTTTCGGTCGCGGCTTTTGCAGGATCGGGCGAACGCGGCGAAGTGATGCGCAAGCTTCTGTTTCTTGAACCGGGAGACTACCGATTTGAGGCGCAATATTCCGCGCTGGAAGGCGTTTCCGATGCCGAGGCGCGATGGGATATGCAGTGCATTTCCACGCCGGCCAATGTCAGCAAATGGTTTGTGACGACGCCGATTCGCAAGGGCAATTTTGCGCAAAGGCAGGATTTCAATATCGGCAAAGAATGCAGGAGTCAGCTACTTGTCTTGCAAGTGGCAGGCGGCAGTAACCAGCTTGGAGCCGAGTTTACCTTGCGGTCAGTGGACATCAGGCCGCGACAAAAATGAGCTTGGCCGGACGTGCCGGCCAAGCTCTTTAGGAGAGGGCGCCCTCCTAAAGTCAGATGCCCTCGGGTCGCAACTTTCTTATACTATAGAAACCGTTACGAATGTGTGACTCAGTGCAAGGGCAGATTTCTGCACCTTTGCGGCCGCTAGCGCGATCGGTGTTCAGTGCCCAAGCCTGCCGTGATGAACAACGCCGTAGCTTCGCCTTGAATATCCGCAGTGTGCCAGCAACCGGGAGGGTTAATGGCATATTCGCCTGCACCGATGGTGGCAGAGGACGTTGATCCGTCGGCATGCTCCTGATGCAGAGTCATTTGTCCCGACAGACAAAGTACCACCTCATCGCCCAAAGGGTGCATTTCCCAACTGTCCCAGTTTTCCGAAAAGCGGTACATCGTGACCAACCGTCCCTCGGCCCCGTCGCTTGCGTTCCGCGCACCATAAGCCCGATACCAATCCATGCCGGTAAACGGCGGTTGGGGAACCGCCGTCGCGCCAAGGCCAAGATGTAGCGGATTTTCAAAGAGACTAGGCATGGCAAAATTCCCGAGAATCTAAGGAAGGTGGCGCCCTAAATGGTATCAGGCGAAACGCAGTCAGGCGGCGTCCGGGCCCATGACAAATGCGTTCAATTTGTTGCCGTCGGGGTCGCGGAAATATCCTGCGTAGAATCCTTCGCCGCGCGCGCCCGGAGGCCCCTCGCAGGTCCCGCCATTGGCAAGCGCAATGTCATAGAGGCGCTGCACCTGATCCTTGTCCTTCGCCGCCAACGCCACCATCACGCCGTTCCCGACGCTTGCCGCCTGACCATTGAATGGCTTGGTAAGACCAATGCCCGCCGCATCGCCGGGTTTGCCCCAGGCGATAAAGCCGTCAAACTCCATCATGCGCGGTGTATCGAGCTCCGCACCAATGGCGTCATAAAAAACCGCAGCGCGCGGCAGGTCGTTGGTCCCCAAAGTAACATAGCCGATCATCGAATCACTCCTCCAAAATGATAAGAGAACATTACAAGAACATTGGCTAAAAGTCAATCGGTTTTGGGCGCGATCTTGTCCTGCGTCTTTGTGTCGAAATCGCTGGCGTCATGGCGTTCATGCAACTGGCTTGCCGGATCGCCCATCACCCGGTTGACCATGCGGCCACGCTTGACCGCCGGGCGTTCGGCAATCAGATCGGTCCAGCGAATGACGTTCTTATACTCATGGACGGCCAGAAATTCACCCGCATCGTAGATGAGTCCTTTCACCAGCGCGCCGTACCATGGCCAGATCGCCATATCGGCGATGGTGTAACTGTCTCCTGCCATAAATGCGCGATCCGCAAGGTTGCGATCGAGTACGTCAAGCTGCCGCTTCACCTCCATGGCAAAGCGGTCAATCGCATATTCGAATTTGAACGGCGCATAGGCATAAAAATGTCCAAATCCGCCACCCAGATAGGGCGCGCTGCCCATTTGCCACATCAGCCAGTTGATCGTTTCGGCGCGCGCACGGGTCTTGGTCGGCAGGAACGCGCCGAACTTTTCGGCGAGGTAGATCAGCATCGATCCGCTCTCGAACAGCCGCACCGGCGGGTTCAGCGAGTGGTCGGCCATCGTCGGGATCTTGGAATTGGGGTTGAGCGCGACGAACCCGCTGCCGAACTGGTCGCCATCGCCGATCTTGATCAGCCACGCGTCGTATTCGGCCCCGGCGTGCCCCGCGGCGAGCAATTCCTCGAGCATGATCGTGACCTTGACCCCGTTCGGGGTGCCGAGGCTGTACAGCTGGAGCGGGTGATCGCCGACCGGCAGCTCGCGGTCGTGGGTCGCGCCGGCAGTGGGGCGGTTGATGCTGGCGAACTTGCCGCCGCTCGGCGCGTCCCAGGTCCAGACTTCGGGGGGTGTGTAGGTTGCGTCAGCCATGCGTTGTTCCTGTCGATCGGTTGCAATTCGAGATGGGGTTTGCCGGGCGGAACGACAATGGGCCCCACTTGGTTGTTGTTTGGAGACGCAAGACGGGGCAATTTGACGACATGGCGCGAAAGCAGGACAGCGAGACGTCGGGCGGGGTCGGCGCGTTCGACTTCGGGCAGATGCTCGCGGTCGCCGATGCGCTGCCGGTGGCGCTGGCGTTCGTCGATCGCGACCTGACCTATCGGTTCGTCAATCGGGCGCTGGCCGAATTCCTCGAGCGGCCGCG
>JANMJX010000261.1:0-1714 GCA_031371575.1 Sphingomonadales bacterium | reverse complement strand
GATTGGCAAACCGGATTTGGTTTATCGCTCGGCAGCACCATCCTCCTTATCGGGGACAGTTTCAACGATGCTGCCAACAATGTCCGGCTTGATGGCTATGCCTTGGTCGGCCTGCGCGCGTCCATGCCCGTGACCGACATGCTTGAAATATATGGGCGGGTCGAAAACCTGTTCGACGCCCAATATTCGGTCGTATCGGGCTATGGCACATTTGGCCGGAACGCCACCGTCGGCATCAGGGCCAAATTCTGATGCGTGCTGGTTGGTGCATCCTTCCGGCACTGATTTTGGTCGGATGCGCCAAACAGCCTGACATCAAGGCAAATGGCATTGTATCGAACAATCCGTGCATCGACGCCGTGCTGGCCGAAATTGCGGCCCCCGGACAGGTGACTGCCGTCAGCAGCTACTCGCATGACGCGGACAGCGCGGCGGCACCGCTGGAATGGTCGGCGAAGCTGCCAGCTATTGGCATGGGCGCGGAGGAATTGCTGCTGGCGCGTCCGAAGCTCGTTCTCACGGGAAATCTGGCTTCATCCGGCGCAAATGCGGTGCTCGCGCGCGCTGGCATTAGGACCGTGGCGGTGGGCGTTGCACCAAATTTGACCGAAGACATGGAGCAAATCCGATCCGTCGCTGCGGCTATTGGTAGGGCAGACGCCGGAGAAGCCTTGGTTTCCCGTATCCAAAAATCTCTACCCTACAAGCAGATATCGGGCCCTCCCGTGTCGGCGATTATCTGGCAGAATGGCGGTTTTGTTGCGGGCAAAGGCACGTTGCAGGACGAACTGCTGCAGCGGCACGGGTTCCGCAATGCCAGCGCACAATATGGCCTGGCGTCCTGGGGCGTGCTTCCGCTCGAAACCCTGCTACGCAACCCGCCTCAGGTCATCTTCATGCCACAACAGGCCGAAGGAGCGGATTCCCGGGCACTGAACGCACGTCAGAGACTGATCAGCCATTTGGGCAGTCAGACCCAGATCGTTGATTTTCCGGACAAGCTGCTCTTCTGCGGTGGACCAACGATCCTAAAGGTATCGGCTCTACTCTCCAGAACACGGACGGCGTTCCACGCTTCTGCGTCGAAAGGGCAGCAGTGACTCGCCGGTCGCTAACAATATCTTTGCTGCTTCTGACCGTCGCGGCATTCCTGCTGTCCCTCATGGCGGGGAAAGTCTGGATATGGCCATCGTCATGGGCCGCGGACAATGCCGATGGCTGGATTTTCCTCGAGCTGCGTTTGCCGCGCGCGGTACTTGGGGCTTGCATTGGCGCAGTTCTTGGGCTTTCGGGCGCAGTGATGCAAGGATATCTGCGTAATCCGCTCGCAGATCCCACCGTCCTTGGGGTTTCGGCATGCGCTGCACTTGGCGGAGTCATCGCGATTTATACGGGTGTCAGCCTGTTGCCGTTCGGGCTGTTCGGTTTTGCCATGGCGGGTGCCGGCGCCAGCATATTATTGCTTCTGGCGATATCGCGCGGCGGCGGACCAATTGGCTTCATCCTCGGCGGCATGGTATTATCGACGCTCGCGGGCGCATTGACCGCCTTTGTCATCAGCATAGCGCCAAATCCCTTCGCCATGAGTGAAATCATCAATTGGCTGATGGGCGCGCTCACCGACCGGCTGGTGACCGATCTGTGGCTTGCGGTTCCTTTCATGCTTCTTGGCGGGTTGCTGCTGCTCACCACCGGCAGAGCGCTGGATGCCTTA
>JANMJX010000249.1:0-2186 GCA_031371575.1 Sphingomonadales bacterium | reverse complement strand
AATGCAGCCGACTGCCTAACGTCGGCGATTTATTACGAAGCAGGCTACGAGAGCAACCAGGGGAAACGCGCCGTCGCGCAAGTTGTCCTCAACCGCGTGCGCCATCCTGCTTATCCCAAAACCATCTGCGGCGTTGTCTATCAGGGCTCCGAGCGCAAGACTGGTTGCCAATTTACCTTCACCTGCGATGGAAGCCTAGCCCGCCGCCCGACACAGTTTGGATGGGAGCAGGCGAGACAAATCGCACTCCGGGCGATATCCGGCGCAGTCGAACCGTCGGTAGGCATGGCCACCCATTATCATGCAAATTACGTGATGCCCTATTGGGCGCCAACACTGGATAAAGTTTCCCAAATTGGGACACACATATTCTATCGTTGGAAGGGATCATGGGGTCGCCGCCGCGCCTTTTCTCAATCCGTTCAGCTCGACGCCGAGAGCGGCGCAATGACCAATGCTCTCGATTTTCTTCCCATAGGGGAGGATACATTATCTGCTGAACCGACATTGGAGAAAGCAATATCTCCGATCATTGCAGACGATATCGAACCTTCGGGCGCTTTATCGGCTCCTACCGCGCAGATTAAGGCGCCGGTTTCGTCTGAGCTGGAAGCGGATCAGAAAAAATCCAAATTGGTGATCGACGAAAAGATATTGAGCAAAAACTGAACTTTGCAACAACCTGGTTTATTGTTGCTTCACCTACACCAAAATGCTGAAATATATTCACATTTTTGGCAAGCGTACTTTCAGAATGAGAAAAATGTACGAGATGACGCCAATGAAAAGTACGCCAGCAATCAAATGCTGACCCTCATTGCCGAAATAATTTGTGACCGCACATCCAATCGCAGGCGGCGCATATTGCCACAATTCATCCCGCGGTTCGTCTTCGCTCGACCGCTGCAATAACAATGTTGCAAGTCCCGCAAAGGTTATGACTGTCAACCAATCCCAATATGTTTCCATGAGATCAAACTTCCAATGCGGCTAAAATCAATACTACGTTATGCACACATCTATGCCCCATAAATACCTAAAGAGTCCAGAACTGCTTCACCGCAAAACGAAGAAGCGGTTCCGGACTCAAATAAAGGCGTTAGAACAGTTTAGGTGTAACGTACGCGCAATGCAGGCTTATCTTTGCGGCGCATCGAAAATCCAACGCCGGCCATGCCCAAAAGCATCAGCATCCATGCAGCAGGTTCTGGAACGGCAGCAACCGATCCAAAGGACAGATTACCGGCAAAGGAAGCATTTCCACCAGTTGTTCCGGCTACGCTAAGCACGTTATTGCCACCAGCGACAATCGATTGGCCAAGGATATTCCGAAACTCCTGTGCACCTGCCGATAGCGTATTGAAAGAAATCCCGTTTAATGTGACCGAAGTAAAATTAATGTCGGTCGCTGCGTTGCCCGCAGAAATGATCGACGAAATATCGGCGCTGGTGATGTTAAACCCGGCTGGGGTCACAAAATTGAACGAACGGGTAAATGTGCATGGTGCCGTGTTGCCAGATGCACAGACGACTTCGTCATCACCGTAATTGCCACTTGGGCCAGTGATGTTAACGAATTGAGCGGCCTGAGCCCCTGATGCCATGAAAGACGCGACGATAACCGTAGATAGGTAGGCAAGTTTCTTGCGCATGTATATTTCCTTATGTTTATGGATTGTCATTCCCGATCGCGCGCCCAACTATCGTTAACGACGCATTAGGAACATGTAACATTGCGTAAAGTTCCGGCCCATGTTGGCCTAAGTGCGAATTAAGCACATTGGACAGGAAAAAGTCCCTCCGAGACAGGCAAGTCCGCGATATGCTGCAAAATTACAGATAGAAGTTGCTATGATGATTGGCGCATCCGGATTGGAAAGGATCATCCAGTTCCGCTATGTCCGCACGATCTGATCGAGAATTAGCCGCTGACGCTATCCACAAGCTCAACAGCACTAATGGAGCGCTGGCCACTTTGCCGATCGAGCTGGACAATGACATCGATCATTGAACGCGCATAATCGATCGTTTCCTGACGGCCAAGCCCAAGCCCGGCTTGCATGCACATGAAGGCGATTTGTTCGAGCGCCCCGTGGGGTGAGTTGGCATGCACGGTGCTGATGGAACCAGGATGGCCAGTGTTGATCGCGCGCAGGAACGTCACTGTCTCGCGGCTGCGCAATTCT
>JANMJX010000160.1:0-6666 GCA_031371575.1 Sphingomonadales bacterium | reverse complement strand
AACGGTCTCGCTGACGGTGATTTGCACATGTGCAATGGCATTGGCGTTCCACAGCGGTTCGAACAGCATGTTGGCAAAGCGCAACGCCATCAGATTCTGGACGGTTTCCTTGCCCAGATAATGGTCGATGCGGAACGTCCGTCTTTCGGGGAATACCGCGTTGACCGCATCATTGATGTGGCGCGACGATGCCAGATCATTGCCCAGAGGCTTCTCTAGGCCAATGCGGACATTATCGCCCGACAGCCCTGCATGGTGCAGGCCCTTGATCGTTGGTTCAAACAAGGATGGCGCGGTTGACAAAAAGATCGAAAGTCCGCCCGAAATATCGCCAATAGTCTCCGCCAATTTCACAAAGCCATCCGGATTGGAGGCATCGAGCGCGACATAATGCAGGCGTTGCAGGAATGCGTCGATCAGGCCTTCTGCCTTCCGGTCGTCCGGTAGAAATTCACATAATGCCGCACGCGCCATGTCGCGGAATGCCTCGTTCGTCAACGCGCTGCGGGCGGTGCCGAAAATGCGCAGATCAGGCTCAATCAAACCATCGGCGTGCAAGGCGTACAAAGACGGCAGAAGCATCCGGCGCGACAGGTCTCCCGTCGCCCCAAATAGCAGCAAGGTGGAACTGTGTTCGCTCATTCCGTCGATCTCCCGGCAAGACCCAAAAAATATGCCCTGCGTTATCGCCTCTCCCTTTATCCTGAAGCGGGGGAGCGTCTAGCGCTTATTCGTATGCACAGCCTTAGCTCTCCGCCCAGCCGCGCTGATCTTCCATGCCCATCGACATCAAGATGGGATCGTTGGTCTGGCGCGACTGGAAGTCCGCCTTGCCTGAAAGCCCGCGCCATCCCGACTCAATCAACGCCTGCGCCGTTGGCGCGCCCAAGGTTGTCCCCGGACCGAGAACGATAATCGTATCAGGCGCAAATTCGGCTGCCGCGACCTGCACCGCAAGCGTGAAATCATAGCTGTCGGTCAATTGCGCGCCGAGCGTGTAATCATAAATCGCATCGCGGCCAAAGGCGCCGGGCGACCAGATACGGCCCTGCCCGTCGATTGCAGGAATCAAGCCGCGTCCGAAATCACGGGCATCATTGATGGCGCGCGCCATGGGCACGATATGGTCCAGCAAGGGGCTGTGGAACGCGGCATGGTGCATCAGCCGCAATGGGAAACGGTCGTCTTTCGGCAGATGCTCGCTCAGCCACTTCAACCCGGCGTCATCGGCAGCGAACACGATCATCCCGCCAAGCCGGATGGAAACATGGACATGTATTCCAGAAACAAGCTTTGCTTTGGCCGATAGGTCATTGATAAATTGAAGTTTGTCGAGTTTAGTATTCCAATTCTCATCAATCATCGACCAGACGACCTGCCCGCCGGTGCCATGTTCATGCATCAGCCCGCCCATATTGTTGACCAGCCGCGCGCCAGCCTCAAGGTCGAGAATACCCGCGCATGCCAGCGCCAGATACCAGCCCATCGAATTCCCAGTCACGGCCACAATATCAAACCGGTCACGATCAATCGCTGCGAAATCCGCCATGGCGCAAGCGTAGATCAGCGGCGAAGCGTTATCGCCGGTCATATGGACCGATGGCGCATATTTTTCTGCACTGTCGAGTTCTGAAACTGGAACCTGTCCGTTTGCCTTGCGGACAGCATCGACCGTCGCAACGATATCGGGGCGCGTGGCGTGATATCTTCGCAAATAGCCAAGCTCGGCAGCGTTATAGGTGCCGCGTCCCGGGCAAACCACCAAAGCACGCTTTTTCATGCGACGGCCGTCCGCGCGGCTTCAAGGATGGACGCTTTGCTGGGCAGCACCAGCTCGGCGGCTGGCCCCAACGGAATGAAGCAATCATCGGCGGTAATGCGGCTGACGGCCCCGCCGCGGTCTGCTTCGGTCAATATCGTCATCAGCTTTTCGCTCAAGCTGCCCGATCGCCGACATTCGTCCACGATCAATATCTTCCGGCAATCTGCGACCGCAGCCACAATCGCTTCGGCATTCAAAGGATGCAGCCAGCGCAGGTCAATGATCCGCAAGGAAATGCCTTCAGCTTCGAGTTCGGGAGCTGCTTGCCGTGAAAGATAATAGCCATTTCCGTAGGTTATAATGGCAAGTTCAGTTCCTACACCAAATTGGCCAACGGTTCCCAGCGCGATGTTAATGTCGTCACCCGGCGCCACATAGGGGGCCTGCCATCCTGCATCATCTGGTGCATGCAGATCGCTCATATGATAGAGCGCAATCGGCTCGACAAAAACAACAACGCGGCCGTCCTCGTGCGCAAGCCGCACGCATTCGCGCAGCATCGCTGGCGCATCGGCCGGGTTTGACGGACAGGCTACGATGACGCCGGGAATATCCGTCAGGACGGCAAGACTGTTGTCATTATGGAAGTGCCCGCCAAAACCTTTCTGATAGGGCAAGCCAGCGACACGCATAACCATCGGGTTGCGATATTGCCGGTTCGAGAAGAACGAAAGCGTTGCCGCCTCGCCGCGAATCTGGTCTTCGGCATTGTGCAGATAGGCGAGGAACTGGATTTCGGGGATCGGCACAAAGCCGTTATGCGCCATGCCGATGGCAAGACCCAAGATCGTCTGTTCATCGAGCAAGGTATCAAATACGCGGGCAGCGCCGAATTTTTCCTGCAAGCCCTGAGTCACGCCATAAACGCCGCCCTTGCGCGCCACATCTTCGCCAAACAAAGCGACATTGGGATATTGCAGCATGATATCCGCCAGTGCGAAATTGATGCTTTTGGCGAGAGTCACCGGCTTTGCCAGATTGCGTGCGTCCTTGGCGAAAAGCGTGTCGCGCTTTTCCGGAGCAGCGATAGGCTGCGGGGGCCGTGCGGATTTCTCGGGCTCGATGGACGCCATCACCTCAGCGGCTGTGGTCAATCTCGGCTTGGACAGCGCATCAAGCGCCACCCGATCAACGCGCGCGCGCATATCTTCATAGCGTGCAACAATCTCGGCGCCCGACATGCCGGCTTGCTCGTGCAATATGCGCGCACTGTGCAACAACGGGTCCTGTGCCTCGGCCGCTTCGATCTGCGCGATGGGCGCGTAGCTTAGTTCGACATCAGCGCCGGCATGCCCCATCAGGCGGATCGTCTGCATATGCAGAAACACCGGCTTGCGGCGGTTTCGTGCATAATCCACCGCTTCGGTGCACCCGCGCAGCGCGTCATTCAAATCTGCACCATCGCAGGCCACATAATGCAACGCAGGGCGATTTTCGAAATTGGCCGCAATCCAGCCGCCTGGTGTGCGGACGGAAATGCCAATGCCATTGTCTTCACACAGAAAGACGATCGGCATGGGCAAATGCTGATACGCAGCCCAACAGGCGGCGTTGAACGCGCCCTGTGAGGTTGAATGGTTTGCCGACGCATCTCCAAAAGAGCACAATATGATGGAATCATGCGGCAGCACCGCATCCGCAAGTTGAAGCCGCTGCGCCATACCGAGCGAATGCGCCGCGCCTACCGCCTTGGGCAGATGCGAGGCGATGGTGCTGGTCTGCGGGGGCACGAAGCTGTGGGCACATCCCAAGACCTTATGACGCCCGCCAGAGATCGGGTCTTCGGCCGATGCGGCGAATGAAAGCGCCATGTCATGTAACGGCGTCAATCCACCCGCCTGCTTCTTGCGCTGAATCAGGAATGCGCCATCGCGATAATGCAGAAAAGCCATATCGGTGGATCGCGTGGCGGCTGCCATGGCAGCAGTGCCCTCATGCCCCGAACTACCTATTGAGTAGAAGGTCTTTCCCTTGGATCGCCGTGCCCAAAGGTCCAGATGCCGACTCATGATCTGGCTGTCGAACAAATCGACAAGCACATGCGGAGCAGCGGGAGCTATAACGGCATTGATGCGGGGGGCTGGAAAGTCGTGTGCGGCGACACGGCTGGAAAATGCCGCATCTAATATCATTGGACGGTCAAACATAGCGCAGGATGATTAACGCCAAAGGGCGCAAAAGCCACAGCAAAGTGATATTTTCAATCGCGCGATTAAATTGCTGGATTTGTAAAAATTCATCGATAGGATGCGGGGTCTACAGTGAGTTTCTTCCCGGACTTACCCACCCGGGAAGTGTGAGAGCACCGACATCCTAATATGCGCAGCAAATGCCACAGGGATTTCGGCTGAAAAGGAGGAGAGAGAAATGCGTCGATTTAATCGTGTAATCACGGCTGCACTTTGCAGCACCATCTGCAGCGCAATGTTTGTGCCAGCGGCTTTTGCCCAACAATCCGAAGAAGACAGTGGCGATGAACCCATTATCGTGACCGCCACGTTGCGCGCAATGGATGTTCAAGACATTCCACTCGCCGTTACGGCTGTCGCGCCAGAGGCGTTGGAGCGCGAAGGCGTCTCGGACATCAAGACACTGTCCTCAATCTCGCCAAGCTTCAACATCCAGTCATCGCAGACTGAAACGCAAGGCACATCGATCAAAATTCGCGGCGTCGGCACCACCGGCAACAATACCGGTCTTGAAAGCTCAGTGGGCGTCTTCATTGACGGCGTGTACCAGTCGCGTCCCGGCGTTGCCTTGGGCGATCTGGTGGACCTTGAGCGCCTCGAAATCCTGCGCGGCCCTCAGGGCACGCTATTTGGACGCAACACATCTGCTGGCGCATTGAACATCACCACAAAACGCGCCAACCTGTCCGAAGTCGAAGGCTTCGCAAACGCCAGCTACGGCAATTACAATTTTATCAATGTGCAAGGCGGTATCAGCGTTCCGATTGTACAGGATGTTGCGGCATTCCGCATCGCCGGCACCTATCGCAAGCGCGATGGTTATCTGAAAAGTTCAACGGGCGCAGACAGCAACGACCGTGATCGGTACATGATCCGCGGCCAACTCTATATCGAGCCAACTGCAGATATCAGCGTTCGCTTGCTCGCAGATTATTCAAAAGTCGATGAACATTGCTGCGATGCCGTGATCGTCCGTGAGACCGAACTCGCGCCCTTTGCCGCGTTCCATGGCCTTGCCAGCGACGGTGTCGACCAGTTCGGCCAGTCGGCTCTGCAAAATCTTGCAACCAACAGCCAACGCTTCTTCAACGGCGCTGAACAATGGGGCGTATCGGGTGAGGTGAAGTGGGATTTTGGCCCCGCCAAACTGACCTATATTGGTTCCTATCGCGATTTTAAGTCGAGTTCGACGGCCGAGTCCGATTTTACCAGCCTGAGAATTTTCACAACCGGCGTAGGTGGCTCAATACAGGCACCACGCGTTTTGCCCAATGGTGACAGGATCAAAACATTTACGCAGGAACTCAGGCTTCAAGGCACAGCTTTCAATGACAAGCTGGATTGGCTGATCGGCGGCTTTTATTCGAACGAGGATATTGCTGCCCAACAGACCATGTCATTCGGCGCAGACTATCAGGCCGCGAACAGTGCGTTTAACTTTGGACCTGTAGCAGGGGTCAATCCCCTGTTCGCTCTGACCGCTTTGGGTTCGGGTGGTACTGCGGCCGCGCCGACACCGGGCTTGCCGGTCAATTCGCTGAATTCATTTGGCAACAACCTGTTTACGCAGGATGCAAAAAGCTACTCTTTCTTCACGCATAACGTGTTCAACATCACTGATAAGTTGAGCCTGACACTCGGCGCAAGGTACGTGAATGAGACGAAAGATGCTGCGTTCAACCAGATCAGCGCCAGCAACGGTGCATGCCAAGCCAGTGTCAACGGTGTGCTCACAGGACTGGTTCCTGCGCCGCTGCGTGCAGGTCTGGTCGGGCTAAATTGCTTCCCGTTCGCGGTTCCCGTCAACCTGACGGCGCCAGCGGTTGCGGGCGGAGGGCTGGCAAGTTCCAAGCTTCCTTTGCCACGGCTATGGTCAAACCGGTTCAAGGATGATGAAATCACCTATACCGGTCAAGTCGGCTACAAAGCCAATGAGGACCTGCTGATTTATGCAGGGTACAGCCATGGCTTCAAATCAGGCGGCTTTAACCTTGACCCAACCGCAGCAAATCTCACCAACTCGACCGCGGTTCTGACAACGGGTGCAGCGCCGATTTACGCAGATCCACGGTTCAAGTCCGAAAAGGTCAACCAAATCGAAGTTGGCGTGAAGGCCACATTCGGTCCGATCAAGGCCAACCTCGCCTTGTTCGATATGAAGATGAGCGATTTCCAGGTGCTTGAATTCACGGGTGTCCAGTTCCTGACCTTCAACGTCAACTCGGCTCGGTCAACCGGGGCCGAACTCGAGTTGTTCGGGAATTTCAGCAACCATATGAGCGGTAACTTGGCGGTGACCTATGCTGACGCGCGCTATCCAAGCGATTGCGCCGTTGGCGTTGCACCTGATGCGTTGGCTTCGGTTGTCCGACTCTGCGGTCAGGACCTGACCAACGCGCCGAAGTTTACTGGCGTTGCTGGTCTGACCTATGACGGTCCATTGAACAGCTCCGGCTGGGGATTGCTGGTTAATGGCAGCATCAATTATTCGGACAGCAGAACGACCCGGACAATTGACCTCGACACCAACGGCCTCCCCGTGCCGCTGGCACGTCAGGAAAACTACTTCAAGATGAATGCACGCATCGGGCTAACCACGCCGGATGAGCGGTTTACTTTTGAAGTTTGGGGAACAAACCTGTCGAACGAAATCAC
>JANMJX010000071.1:0-13713 GCA_031371575.1 Sphingomonadales bacterium | reverse complement strand
GATGCGCGGGTCGATCTGCTTATCCAGGAGCTATCGCACAACCGCCCGCTGGCGGGCGAGTGGACCGAGTATAGCGCGGAAACGGCAAAGGAGCTGGCGATCATCCGCGCTGCGGCCAAGGCGCAGGCCGATTTCGGCCGGGCGGCGATTACCACCTACAATATCAGCAAGACGACCAGCGTTTCCGACATGCTTGAGGTCTATGTCTTGCTGAAACAAGCTGGGCTGTATCGCGTCAATGACGAAGGCACGCCCATGGCCACGATCATGTCGGTGCCCTTGTTCGAAACCATCGCCGATTTGCAAGCCGCGCCTCAGACGATGCAGGCCTTTTTCCAGATACCTTTGATGCAGAAGCTGGCACAGGCGCGCGGGCATCAGGAAGTGATGATTGGTTATTCCGACTCAAACAAGGATGGCGGATATCTTACCTCGACTTGGGAATTATATGAGGCATCAAGCGCGCTGGCAGCGATCTTTGCGCAAGCCGGCATTGCCATGCAGCTGTTCCACGGACGCGGCGGCGCCGTTGGCCGCGGTGGTGGCTCGGCCTTTGGCGCTATCCTTGCCCAGCCGAAAGGCACAGTGCAGGGACGAATCCGGATCACTGAGCAAGGCGAAGTGATTGCCGCCAAATATGGCACGGTCGACAATGCCGTCACCAGCCTCGAAACAATGGCCTCGGCGGCGATGCTAGCGACATTGTCCAGCGACCCGATTGCCGATGCAGATGAAGCGCGGTTCAAGGCTGCCATGGCGCAATTGTCCGCCAGTGCATTCGGGCATTATCGCGGACTGGTTTATGACACGCCCGGTTTCCGGACATTCTTCCGGCAGATGACCCCGATCAACGAGATCGCGACGCTCAAAATCGGATCGCGTCCGTCAAGCCGGACGGCATCGGATGCGATTGAGGATTTGCGCGCCATTCCATGGGTCTTTTCCTGGGCGCAGGCCCGCGTGATGCTACCCGGCTGGTATGGCACGGGACAAGCAATTGCGGATTTCGCCGACAAGGGCCTGTTGCGCGCGATGGCGAGCGAATGGTCCTATTTTCAGACAATCCTTGGCAATATGGAAATGGTACTGGCCAAATCAGACATGGGCATTGCGGCTTATTATGCAGAACTCGTCGCAGACCGCGACCTGGCCAATGACCTGTTCGGACGAATCACGGGCGGCTGGAATGCGGCGCGCGATGGGTTGCTTGGCGCGACAGGGCAAAGCTTTTTGCTTGAGGCGAACCCGGCGCTCCATAATTCGATCCGGTTGCGGCTGCCCTATATCGAGCCGCTCAACCTTTTGCAGATCGAACTGATGAAACGCCACCGCGCGGGCGAAGCAGATGAGCGGATTGGCGAGGGTATTCAGCTCACCATCAATGCCATCGCCACCGCCTTACGGAACAGCGGTTAGTTTTTTCGGTGTCATGAAATAGGCGGCATATCTGCCGCGTCGCTTGATTTTGCTGACCTCATAGGACGCGGAAAAAAGGCCGACCCATTTGTTGTATTTAGTTTCTTCGACAATGATCCAACCCGCACGCTTGTAGCGTGCAGCGCCACGACGGATATAGCTGCTAACAAGCCGGTGCGGCAGTGGCGAATAGTTGGCGACGTTATTCACGCCGGTCCACCCACTGCCAGCTGCCGAAAACGGCATGAGCGCCGCTTCGTCAAACAACAAGGGCGCGGAATTGGATTGCGTCCTCGCTTCTTTGATGAGCGCTGCTGCGTCGCGAGAAATGAGCGGATCGGCATAAAGGCCATCGGCCGCAACCTGCCGAATCAATGGCGCAGACCCAGTTTGCGCCATGTTTTCACTCGCGACAACCTTTTCCCAAACCCAGAAATTGAAACTGGCAACAAACACAATGACGGACATGAGAAAGGTCATGCAGAAGCCAAGTCGGAACTGGCTTTCCGCGACGGCTTTTTGAGCCGGGTGGGGCAGAAGGTTCAGCGCGACCAAAACCATGAATGGGAAGAGATTTAAGACGTTGTTGTCGTGCGCACGGCTCAGATAATAGCTGAACGTTACCACCATCGTGATTAGGCAGACGAAAAGCGGACCGGTCCGAAATTGTCGCCCTCGCAGCACTGTCGTGATAGCCATGATGGCAAACAAAACGGCTAACCAAACCGGACCCGTCAAATTTGGCGCCACAGCGCCCGGCGGATTTTGGATATAGGCGATAACGGATGAGAATTCGGGCAACGTACCTAATGCCAGCCGGAATAATGTTAGGAGGGCAAGGCCAACTGCTGTGGTGGAAGCGCCAGCGGTAAAGGCGTGCCCGACTAGCGGACCGAACCAACCTTTCTGAGGCTGCGCCTGGATCGTTTGCACGGCAAGCCACGCCCACCACAACAATGTCGCAAATGCCGCAGCTTCGATCGACCAGAATAGATTGAATACCCAAATGCCATAGCCCATGATCCGCGGCAATTGCGGATTTTTTTCAGCGCTTAAAATGAAAAGCAACAGGCAAACGAGCGGTAGAAATCGCAGTCCAGCGACTGAAGGCGTCGCCAGCGCGGTGCCAAAATCTGATGGAAAGGCTGTCCACAACATGGCCGCTGCCAGCATGGCCGTGGCGGCAATAATCCGCAGAATGCGGTTATGGTCAGCTGTCAGAATAACCGCACAGACGACCAATGCACCGCAGTATAAAGCGTTTGCCACAAGAACGATGTAGAACATGGGCGTCCAACAATCGGTATTGCAGAAAACGGCAATCAAGAGCGTTGGGCCGATGCCATATTGGACGGGAAAATCTTGAAAGGGAATTCCGCCCGCCAGCAAGGCTTCAACCGGTGACAAATAAGCGCCCCAATGGTGCCAGGCGATGTAGGCGGGAAAATATTGCGTTAGCGCCGCTGAATACATGCCCAGACCGAGTGCACACGCAACTGATACGCTAAAGGCGATCATATATTCGAGGCGCGGGGCCTTGGCATGTAGGTCATCGGTGGCGTTCAGCGCGGATCGAGCTGCGGCAACCACGCCAGCCGTCAGAGTGCCAAACGCCGCCCATTGCCACAGGGGCAGGGTCATTAGATTGCTATTCCACCAAGGAACAGGCGCAAACGAAATAAGGGCGATAACACTGCCCGCCAGTGCCCATTTCCCGGAGCGCAAAAATGCAATCAACAGCAATGGTGCGAGTGGGAATATCAAACCTCCACGGAGCAGGAGTGAAGCGGTGGCCATCGTTAGGCCTGAGGCCGCTGGTAGATATGCCAGCACCTTATTCGCGGGGCCAGTCAGCGTTTTCGATCCTGCCAAATAGGGTGAAAGCAGGGCGACGCCAAGAAAGCCAACATATACAGCCGTAAGTCCTGCGTTCAACTCGGTGCCTCCGGCTCGTCATGCCGTTGGAACAAGCATGGACAGCAGTTATTTTGCCCCTCTCGAAAGGAGAGTTCATATCAGTAAACAGATAGGGTTAATCATTTATTATCATATTCTGGGCAAATCCGACGTGTAGCGAAGGGTGGCCAATTTATGATGAATGCCAATGCAAAGAACGCCGATGCGGTTCATGCTTTACGCCGCTGTCCCATTTGTCGAGACCCGTCAGTTGCGACCCGCGGGTTTCTGAAAAACAGCGTGCGGGCTGATGCCATTACGGGCGCGTCTTTCGCATCGCGAAAGCTTCCGGAGTATATGAGCCACGCGATGGTCCAATGTACTGGTTGCGATCTGGTTTTTGTGGATCAACCACCGAGCCAGGAAGAACTGGCGGAAAACTACCATGCGGCAGATTATGACAGCAGCGAGGAGGCAGAGCACGCCGCCGACAGCTATGCCAGAGCGATCGCGCCTGTGGTGCAACAACTGTCAGGTCGCCTGAACGATGCATTGGAAATAGGCACTGGCACTGGCGCATTCCTCGCGCGGCTGAAGGACGCGGGATTTGAACATGTCGTTGGGGTAGAGCCTTCTGTGTCCGCAATTGCCGCAGCGCCCACGGAAAGACGGCCTTGGATAAGAGAGGGCATATTCGAGGAGCGCGACTTTGCGCCCGAAAGTTTCGATCTGATCACGTGCTTCATGACGCTGGAGCATGTCCGGGAGCCGGGCGATCTGGTTGAATCTGCGCTGCGGCTGCTTCGACCTGGCGGCGCGTTCGTCGGTGTGACGCATGACTATCGCGGTTGGGTGAACCGGTTGCTTGGCTCCCGCTCGCCAATCGTTGACATAGAACATATGCAGCTGTTCTCGGCACAGTCTTCGCGCGCACTCCTCACCTCAAGAGGTTTTCAAAATGTCGATGCAAAGGCGTTTTCCAACGCCTATCGGCCGAGTTACTGGCTGCGCCTGGTACCAATGCCAAGCGGGACGAAGCAAAATGTTATCGGCGCGGTCAAGGGAACGCCGCTTGATGCCGCGCGCATCCCGTTCAACGTCGGGAACACGATGAGCTGGGGCTTTAAGCCAAAGTGGCGCTAGTGTCGCATATCCGAACTTTGATATCCGAATTTCCTATTTGTAAGCGCGGACGGCGTAGGCCAGGTTGAAAGTCACATTCTATTACACATTTTACCGATGATCACGAACGCTTGGCTCGGCGATGGTTTGCCATTTGCGATCCCAGCAATTAGCCGGATCGCTGAACCCGACAAGCGCCGGCAATTGTTTTAGATTACCCGGAAACGAGCGCGCATCGGCCAAATAGGCGGCATAAGGCGCGATTAATCCGCTCTGCTTGTTCCAAGCTCCGATCAAGGAGCAGCGCGGTGCCGGTGACGGGTCATTGACCAAAGCCCTGTGCAATTCAAAGGCGGGCGTTACCGTGCCCAGCAGCACAGCAAGTACAGCAAATGCGAGTGCTGGTCTGTGCCGCGGTCGTTGCTGCACCGCATTGATGCACCACTCCGCGAACATCAGCGCAAGCAACGCAAGCGGCATGATCGATGCCCTCATTTGAAAATCGGAATTGATTCCGATTTTCCATAACGGCATCAAGATAAGGCAAAATAAAATTGTCCAAAGTGTCGCTCTTTCAAGACCGCTGTTTGTGCGATCCAGCAGAGGAAGAATGAGGAAGGGCGCAACTTCGAAAGTAAACAACAATATATATATGAAGGCGGGTGCTTGGCGTATTTCGCTACCCAAGTTCGAAGCGTCAATTTGCAAATAGAACAGCGCCGGTAACGAGGCGGCAAAGGCGAGAAGGGTCAAGGCCACATCGCGCCAATCATAGGCTTTGTTCAAGAGCGATGTCACGCCTGCAAGCAAGACAAAGGGCACTGCGCCCATGATGGCCAGAGGCGACCATATTGCAACCAAAGGAATGGTGGCGGCAAACCATCCAATCGGTGCCAACCCCTTGCGCCAGAGTAAAAACGTCAGCGCTGACGCCCATCCCGCAAGCGCATGCTGGGGTACCCAAAACGCCTGCGTGATGTGTGAACTATACTGAAATCCGAAATTCCATGTTTCGAGATGATCCCAGGAGACCGGGATTCCAGCATTGTTATACAACAAGCTGCCAACGATATCCCATCCGCTGAAAACAAAGAAAATGCAGAGCGCAAAAATGCGCGTCTTCCAGCTATCAAACAATTGCCAAGCAAGGCTGATCAACAACGCCAGGCGAATACTGTTGGACAACAGCATCGCAATTTCGCTCCCGCTACTACCGGCCAGCGAGGGGATCAGATACATGCCAAGCGGCGCACGCAATATCACTGCTTGTCCACCCAAAGCGTAGGCAAACGGCCAAGGCGTGCTGGATATATCTCTCAATATGGCATCGCGGATTTGCCAGTCTGCATTGGCGTAAAACAGCCGGCCCTCCCCCCCGAGCAGGAAGACCGCCAGCGCAATGAGCATGGCATAGCCCAATACCGCAATCGGGATTCGCTGTACTTCTGCGCCGCGCAATTTGCTGAGCTTGATAATGCCAATGATCAAACCGATCGCCAGAGGTGCCGCCCAAAAAGCGGACAGGCCCAAAAATCGCAAAAGCAAAATGTTATCAGCGGCGAATAGCGAAAGAAGCGCTATCACCAGCCAGTCGGCCCGAACATTAAGCGCTGTCACGGCCCTCGTCGGCCCACTTGAGAACGCCACCGCACTCGTCACGCTGCGTCCGCTATCCGTTGCTGAAGTGAATGCACGGGATTTTGGGTGGCAGGTTCATCCATATTAATGCGTTCACGCTCGACGACCATTGGCCGTTTTCTGACCTGCGCATGGATCGAAGTTACATATTCGCCCAAGATACCAATGAAACTCATCTGGATGCCCGACAGGAAGAATAAGGCGACGATCATCGTCATCGTACCGCGTGGAGCAAGCTCCGACGAAAACAACCAAAGCCCGACGGATACAGTCGCGTAAAGAAAGCAAAACAGCGCCATGGCCATGCCAGTGAATGTGCAAAGCCGCATTGGAACGCTGGTGAAGGAGAAAATGCCATTTAATGCCTGATCAATAAGCCTTGGCAGGTTGTTTTTGGAAAGACCGCTTTTTCGTGCGGCCCAGGTGTAGGGCACGATGACACGGCGAAATCCGACCGAAGCAATAATGCCGCGAATATAGGGGTAATGGTCATCATGCTGGACGACGGCTTGCCATACCTTGCGGTCAATAAGCTGAAACTCGCCAACATCGAGCGGCATATCGATGTCAGACAAATTACGCACCAACCGATAGAAGATGCCGCGGCACATGCGCAGAACGAGGCTTTCCTCGCGATTTGCGCGGGCGCCGGCGACGACTTCAACTCCGCTTTCCCAAAGCTTTACAAATTCTGCGATCATTTCAGGTGGATCTTGCAAGTCGACGGGCAAGAACACCAAAATTGCATCACCTGTGGCTGCCCGCAATGCGTTGAAGTTTGACCGGAATGGACCGTAATTTCGCGCGTTGAGGATGACTTTCATCGAGGGATCGCCCGCGGCCATTTCGCGCAAGATTTCTACCGTACCATCCTTGGAGTCATTGTCGGCAAATATATGCTCACATGCATAATTCGACAAAGGACCGTCCGGCGCAAAAAGGGCCTTCACTGCATCGCGGCAGGCGCGGACATTGTCGGCCTCGTTAAAGCAGGGCGAAATGATCGAAATCGTCTTCATGACGCAGACTCCGGTACGGACGTAAAAACGAACCGCTTCAATGCAAAAAAGGAAACAGGTGTAATCAATGCGACAATGATGGCTTGGCCAATAAATGGCCCGGCACCTTCCGAGACAAGGACACGCAAGGCGATAATGTTGGAAAGGAGCAAAATTCCGTACACCAGCACAAAGGCCGGTAGCCGACCGAACCCTTTGCCCGAAAACGCGAGTCGGAACGTTCCAAAGTTGAACGCTATGCCGGCCAACGTCCCGCATATTACTGCGGCATCGTTTGGCAGGCCAATCCAGACGAAAAAAGCAAAAGCGGAATAGCCGAAGCACGTATTCAAAAAGCCTGCGGCCAAGAAACGCAAAAACCGCACGCGTTCCGTCGACGTGAGTGTCGCGATATTCATGCGGCGAGACGTATTTGCGAGACCACGTCAGCCAACCCATCAAGCGCATCTACAACGGGTGCCCAGCGGGTAGTAGCTTTTAGGCGGCTATTGTCTCCCTCAAGATGCATGATCTGATCAGGTCCAAAGGGAATAGCTCCAAAGCTGAGTTCCAGACCTGGCGCAGCGAGGTCGCGCAACCGCTCGACGATATTGCGCACACTTACTGGTCTGCCGCTCGAGAGATTGAACAGGCCTGTGGCTTCCGCCGTGACGGCCGCCGCCAATGTGCCGTTGGCAACATCATCGATGTGCAGATAATCCCAATTTTGCGTACCCAATGTACATTTCGGGGCAACGCCTTGCACAAGCGACGCCGCAGTCGATGGGATTAGCCAGTTTGGATTGTCGCCTGGACCATAAACCGAGAATAGCCGAAGCCATGCAAATGCCATGCCCGCCTCACGCGCCCGTTGCCGCGTGAGATGATAGGCGGAAAGCTTGGCGGCGCCATATAGCATCGTCGGCCGCGGCAAGTCTTTTTCGGTAATTCGGCGGTCATAGCGACCATATTCGGCTTGTGAACCAATGCCGACAAATTTACCGACGCCTGATGCAATCGCCGCGTCCACCAATGCTAGGGATGTCCGTATGTTTTCGAATTGGATGTCGCCAGCCCGCAATGCACCTCCGACACCTTCCCATGCCGAATGAATAACGATGTCGGGCTTAACATCGCCGAACACGCGCATGATTGCAGTGGTGTCCGATAAGTTTGCGACATGTTTGTGCAATTGACCGCTGAGGGCAGCAAGCCTTGGTGAATCGGACCGGCGTATCAGCGCGTGCACTTCATGGCCATTGGCAAGCGCGGCACGCGCGGTCGCCGCTCCGACAAAACCGCCTGCTCCAGTGATCAAAATCCGGTGCGGCGCCATCAGGCAGCTGCCTGGCTTAAATTTTCAGAGCAAAGCTGAAAATAATGTCGAATTTGCATGCGGGCCATTAATCCCGCGTCAGCCCCGGCCTCGACACCGCGATACCAGTCTGCGGTCCATCCTGTCGCCTGTTCGAGCGTCAGCCGAGGCGTCCAGCCAAGCTGCGTTTTGGCTTTGCCTGAATCGAGTGTGAGCATCGCGGCTTCATGCGGATGGTCGCCGGATTGTTGCACATATGAATGGTCCCGGCCCCATTGGTGGACAAAAAGGTCGATAATCTGAGATACCGGAGCCATGTCGGAAGCGCGTGGACCAAAATTCCACCCACCGGCAAAACGGGCAGGGTCAACCGCCAGTTGTTCGGCAAGCCGACAATAGCCGCTTAGAGGTTCAATGACGTGCTGCCATGGACGAACTGCGGCTGGATTTCGGATTTCCAATGGTTGATCCGAGGAAAACGCGCGCACCGCGTCCGGGACCAGCCGGTCATCCGAATAATCGCCGCCACCAATAACATTGCCAGCGCGCGCAGTCGCAATGCCAACACCCTTGCTTGCGAAAAAGCTATCACGAAAGCATTGCGTAACAAGCTCCGCGCAGGCCTTGCTGTTGGAATAAGGATCATGACCGCCGAGCATGTCGTCTTCGGCATAGCCTTCGGTCTGGCCTGTGTTCTTGTAACATTTGTCTGTGGTCACCGAAACGATTGCTTTTAGTCCGTCGACCTGGCGGGCTGCCTCGAGCAAATGCGCGGTACCCAGAACGTTGGTTGCAAAAGTTTCAATCGGGTCGACGTAAGACCGCCTCACCAGCGGTTGGGCCGCCAGATGTAGGATGATCTCTGGTTGCGCATTCAAAACAATTTTTGAGACCGCCGATGGATCGCGAATATCCGCGATGTGATGGTCGCACAGCTGATCGCCGCCAATTTGCCGGAACATGGAAGGGTTCGTGTCTGGTTCTTTGGACAGACCAGTCACGCGCGCACCCATAGCTTGAAGTATCAGCAGCAGCCAGCTGCCCTTGAACCCAGTGTGGCCGGTCAGCAAGACGCGTCGGTCATACCAGAAATCGGATTTCAGCCCCACGTCTTCCACGGTGCCTCCTCCCGGTCCCACATGCCCTCAAGCATTTGCCTGTCGCGCAGCGTGTCCATGGGTTGCCAGAAGCCGTCATGAAAATAGGATCGCAATTGGCGGCCGGCTGCGAGACGTTCCAGAGGCTCGCGTTCCCATATGCAACTTTCGTCGCCGCCGAGATAGTTTTGGACTGACCGGTTCAAGACGAAGAAGCCGCCATTAATCCAGCCGCCTTCCTCGACAGGCTTTTCAGCAAAGGCCGTAACCTTATCGCCGTCGAGATCCAGTTGCCCGTACCGGCTGGCAGGCCGAACCGCCGTCACTGTTGCTTCACATCCATGCGACTGATGAAATGCGATTGCTTCCCCGATGTTGCAATCGGAAACACCGTCGCCATAAGTCATGCAGAAACTGTCTTCATCTCCATCCAGATATTGCATTGCCTGGCGCAGTCTTCCGCCAGTCATGGTATGCGCACCTGTATCAATCAGCGATATCCGCCAGTCCTCGCTTGAGTTGCGGTGGACATGGGTTTCGCCCTTCCGCAAATCGATTGTCAGATCGGACATGTGCATGGAATAATTGAAGAAATACTCCTTGATCATATAGCCTTTGTAACCAAGGCAAATGATAAAATCTTTGACGCCGTGTTGTGCGTAGATCTTCATGATGTGCCAAAGAATTGGCTTGCCGCCAATTTCTACCATGGGCTTTGGTCGCAGCGACGTTTCCTCAGAGAGCCGGGTCCCCAACCCACCTGCAAGAATGATTGCTTTCATGATATTCTCGCTAGCTATATTGCTGTTAAATAATGGTAAACATGATTAAGCCGCCAGTCCGCCCAGCCGATTCAATGTTGCCTGGCTGGCGACTATGTCGCAGACTTGCTCGGACAGTGCGATTGGGCGCAATTTTGCTGCTACAGGCGTTCCAATCACGCTTTCGGCCATCCAGCTGCCAAAGCCACCGTCCAGCAAATGATCTTCCAGGGTTACAAGCTCATGCAGCGGCTCGGCTTGCGCCAATTGCATCGACTTGGTCTTCATCGACCATAAGGGCATTGAAAATACGCTATGGCCGCTGACGTTCGCGCGTTGCAATGCCGCGCCGAGCGCAGCGCCGGTGGATAGCATGACGCGTGCCGCGTCGCGGTTTTCCGTCTGCACGGGCAGCCATTTTCCTGGTGAGACGGCTGGCACGACTTCGTGAAATTTGGGTTCGCCAGCCTTGCCCAAGCGCAAATAAGATGGTCCGGGATTTTCGACGAGATAGCGCAAGCAAGAACGCGTCTCGAATGGATCGCCCGGAGTTGCCAACAACATGTTGGGCATTGTCCGCATGAGAGCGTAATCCTGCACTGCGTGGTGCGAATAGCCTAGATTACCATAAGCAACGCCGCCGCCGACGGCCACCGTGGTAACCGCAAGCCGGTGATGGTCAATGTCATTACGGATCTGCTCTGCGCAGCGAAATGTCGGGAAGTTTGCGATCGAATAGGTGAAGACATGATAGCCTTCAGATGCCATTCCAGCTGCAAGCCCCGCCATATTTTGCTCAGCTACACCGGCGTTAACAAACCGATCAGGAAAGCTGTCGACAAAGGGTTCGATGACCGAATAACCAAGATCGCCTACCACCAGCGCAATGTTGCTGTGCGTATGCGCGAGCGTCACCAGTTCTTCGATAAAGGCGTTACGCACCGGAGGTACTCTCAATAGCAGCGAGGGCCAACGCCAATTGTTCGGGATTTGGCGCTTTATAGTGCCATTGAACCTGGTTCTCCATGAAGGGGACGCCTTTTCCTTTGATCGTATGCGCAATCAACATCTGCGGCTTGCCGGCTTCCCAGCGCGCCGGGCGCAGATGTTCGGCCAGCGCAAAATGATCATGGCCGTCGATTTCACGAACTGCCCAGCCAAATGCATTCAGCTTATCCGCCAGCGGCTCAAGGCCCAGAGTATCTGCGACCGTCCCGAGACTCTGGAGTTTGTTGTAATCTATGATTGCGGTGAGCCGGTCGAGCTTGTGATGCGCTGCGAACATGAACGCTTCCCAGTTGCTGCCTTCGCCGCATTCACCATCGCTCAGCAACACGACCGTTCGCCAGTCCTGTTGCGTGCGTTGCGATGCCAATGCCTTTCCCACGCCAAAGGGCAAAGCGTGGCCAAGCGCACCGGTTGAAAATTCGACCCCAGGCACATGATGGCTAATATGCGCCATCAATGGCGAACCATCCCGGCCATAGGATTCAAGCAACTCTGACGAAAAGAAACCCGTTTCCGCAAGCGCCGCATATACCGCTACGCAAGCATGCCCCTTGCTGAGTAAAAATCGGTCGCGTGCTGCATGGTCCGGACGTGCCGCATCGACATTCAATGCGCCGGAATACAGCACTGCTACAATGTCGGCGATGGACAGGGCACTGCCAATATGGGAGGCATTTGCCTTGGCAACCATGCGCAAGGCCTGTATCCGAATGCGCGCCGCCAGTTGCGTGCTATTCAACTCCACACCGCCCTCAACAGGCAGACTACCGCTGGACCCACTTGTGGTTAATCTCGGCGCAGGCGTTAAGAACATGTCCATGCAGAAGCCATTCCACGAACATGCCTAACATCTGGTTAACTTTTGCACTTATGGTGACATTCGGCTGACCTATCGACCAATGCCGCTGCCCTTTCGACAAGCCGCAAAATCCTCCCTTTCCCTCTTGCATTGGGCTGATATGACGCATGCAGGAAAAGTTCGGGAGAGTTCTTATGCGCATCATCAAAACTGCTGTTTCAGTCATCGCCATCGCTTTGGTCTCTATGGGTGCGCCTGCACTGGCACAGTCGGCGGGGACCCCGCCACTTGCATCCGTCGACGCCGATCAGAACGCGGGTATTACGGCCTTTTTCGAAGAATATGATGCCCAGCAATTGGCGCAATCGCCGCTTGGCAAATCCTATCGCGGTATCAAGGACAGCGATTATGGCCGCTGGGATGACTTTACAACCGCTGGCGAAGTCCGTGCCAACAATGCCGAACGGTCAGCACTCAAGGAAATGCGCGCACGTTTTGACCCTGCAAAACTCTCGCCCGAAAACCGCTTGTCGTATCGCCTTTTCGAAAAGCGCGCCGAGCGCAATGACGCCGCGTTCAAATATAATGATTATGGCTATGTCTTTGACCAGATGAATGGTGCGCAGAGCCAGCTGCCAGCGTTCCTCATCAACATTCACCGCGTCGACACCAAATCCGACGCGCGTGCCTATGTCAGCCGTCTATACGGCCTTGGTCCCGGGATGCTTCAGGCCATAGATCAGTCGAGGGACCGTGCAGCAGAAGGCATCATGCCGCCCAAATGGGTCTATCCTTATGTCATCAATGATGCGCGCAATGTGATCACCGGCGCGCCCTTTGGCGAAGGCCCCGACGCGCCTTTGTTCGCTGATTTCAAGCAAAAGGTTGGCAAGCTCAACATCAGCCCAATTGAAACGGATCTGTTGATTGCGGACGCTGCGCTGGCGTTGAATAGTTCAGTAAAGCCTGCGTATGAAGCGCTGATCGCCGAGATGGCTGCACAGGAAAAAGTGGCCGGCACTGACGACGGCGTGTGGCGATTCAAGGACGGAGCTGGCTATTATGCCGAGCGGCTCGCCAATTACACCACGACCAACATGACGCCTGAACAGATTCATCAACTGGGCCTTGCGCAGGTAGCGCGCATCCATAAGGAAATGGGCGCAGTCCAGAAGAAGATGGGAGTCAAAGGCGACCTTCAGGCATTCTTCAATTATATGCGTACAGAGCCCAAATTCTACGCGCCCGAAACGGCTGAAGGCCGCGCGCTGTATTTGGCGGAAACGCAAAAGGCAAAGGACGCTATCGTCCCCTTGCTGCCCAAATATTTTGGTACATTACCGCAGGCGCCTTTGGTCGTGAAGCCGGTTGAAGCGTTCCGCGAGAAATCCGCTGGCAAGGCCTTTTACCAACGCCCAAGCCCCGATGGTTCGCGACCCGGCACATATTACGCAAATCTGTACAAGATGGCCGATATGCCGCTGACCGAGGTCGAGGCGTTGTTCTACCATGAAGGCATTCCTGGTCACCATTTGCAGCTGGCAATCCAGACCGAATTGAAGGACGTTCCAGCCTTCCGCCAATTCGGCGGCGTGACGGCTTATTCCGAAGGCTGGGGCCTGTATTCGGAGAAGCTTGCCAAGGATATGGGCATGTATACCGA
>JANMJX010000039.1:0-3049 GCA_031371575.1 Sphingomonadales bacterium | reverse complement strand
GCAGGGATAAAGTCCGCCGATATATTGCGACCCATAAGCGCCTGCCAGCATTGCGGCGGGCAACAGCAGCACGAGCCAATGGGCCTTGTCATATTTCGATATCATTTTCGGGTCGAAGCCTTGGTCGTCATATATGGTCTGTTTGGCTTCTTACGCGAGCGCCGGGGAAAAAGTAAGATGCTGAAACGCGATGCGCACTGCATACATTCTGTCGCAGCATCCATTTGTTTGGCCCCCTCGAGGATCGAAGACGGAATGGATGGGCCACCACCGCGTCATCCTGAACTTGTTTCAGGATCTATCATGCAGCACAACCAGAGTATGAATACAAAATAGACCCTGGAGCCGCAGGCGTGCCGTGCACAAACAAGTTCAGGGTGACGGTCTAGCGGGCGGGGCGTCGATACTCCCAACAGTGTCGTCAGTTCCGCGCCTTGCCCGTCACTGGCTTGGCCGCAAGCTTCATCGTGCGCGATCCAAGCCGCTGGAGCGTTTCCATCGCGTAATAGAGCTGGAAGTCATCAATGCCCTTCGCCTTCAGCTGTTCGGCTGTCATCGCGAAGCGGGGATCGTCGGCATTGTCCTGTTCCAGATCCTTCGTGTCGTCCTTCAGTTCGTTGACCAGATGACGGCGCAAATCGGATTCGCGGATCGAGACCCGGCTCTTGTAGTCGGGATCAGTCAACTGCGGCACGCGGATGTCGGGCTTGATCCCGCCCTCCTGAACCGAACGGCCTGAGGGCAAATGGTAGCGCGCAACGGTGAGGCGAAGGCCAGTGTCCCGGGTCAGCGGCAGGACATTCTGCACGGACCCCTTGCCAAAGCTGCGTTCGCCCATGATCAGCCCGCGATGATTGTCCTGCAATGCGCCCGCCACGATTTCGGAGGCTGAGGCAGACCCTGCATCCACCAATACGATAATGGGCGCGCCATTGGTGACGTCGCCGGGAACCGCGCGTTCTGCCCACCAATGGTTGATATCGCCCTTGTCACGGCCACGTTCCGACACGATTTCACCTTTGGTCAAAAAGGCGTCGGATACGGCAACGGCTTCGTCCAATATGCCGCCCGGGTTGGAACGCAAATCAACGATATAGCCAAGCGGATTGCCGCCGAGGGTTTTCTTGATGCCCGCAACAGCGGCGACCACATCGGCACCCGTTTGCTCGGAGAAGCCCGTCACCGAAATCACGCCAATGCGGTTTTTCACTTCCCATTGCACGGGCTTCAGATCGATAATCGCGCGAGTCAGCGTCACGTCAAACGGCGCGTCACGGCCCGGCCGGAAGATGGATAGCTTGATGGTCGTTCCCGGAGGACCGCGCATCGCCTCAACCGCTTCGTCCAGCGTCCCGCCGACGATCAGCTTGCCATCAAGATGCGTGATGAAGTCACCCGATTTGATTCCGGCCTTGTCGGCTGGCGTGTCCTTGGTCGGCGCGATCACCTTGACCGCTTCGTCCTCAAGCGTAACCGAGAGGCCAAGGCCACCATATTCGCCGTCAATCTGGGTTTGCAGAGAGTTGAAATCGGTCTTGTCGAGGAAGCCGCTATGCGGGTCGAGGCTCGCAAGCATCCCCTGAATCGCACCTTCCATCAACTGCTTGTCATCGACCTTGTCGACATAGCTTGATTTCACTTTGCGATAGACGGCGAGAAATTCGTCGAGGTCCTCGATCTTTTCGGCCTGCGCCCTTTGCTGCTGAAAATTCTGGGCAACCAATACGGTTGCGGGAACCGAAAGCGCAAAAGCGATGGCAAGTGTGGAGGGCAGCAAACGGTTTTTCATAGACCAGTTCCATTTCATCATTTGGTCGATGGTATATCGCGCCTGAACCTCAGGTGAAAGCACGTTTACCACAAAGAGGGCTCCGACCTCGACAAAGGACACCGGATCAGTTCAAAAAGGCTGCAATGTCCATCACGCGCCCATTTTTGCGCAGTTCGACCCCGATTTCCGGTGCGTCTTTGCCAGCTCGGCCAAGCAAGGCACCCTGATCGATTTTCTGGCCCTTCACCACCTGCACCGAATCGAGATTGGTGAGCAGGCTGTTCCAGCCTTTGCCATGCTCGATAATGACAATCCGGCCATAGCCGCTGTAGCGCCCGGCAAATGTGACCTTGCCGGCCGCTGGTGCGACAACCCGCGCCGCCGGGGCAACGGAAAGACGCATGCCGCGCTCGCGATAGCCAGTGCCAGTCAGCTCGTTAAAGCCAGTGACGACCTTGCCCGCAGCGGGAAGGACATAAGCGCTCTCTTCCGACTTTTTGCGTTCGGTGGAACCCGGCCGGACAAACGGACCATCAAGCGCCGCCAGTTCGGACGCCTTTGCCGCGCCCAGACGCTGGTTGTCGATCCGTCCGACAATGTCCCGTGCCCGCTCGCCTTGGGCAATCGCCTGTTCGAAGGCAATGGCCGCATTGGCCGACAATATGCCATTGGACCCAAGCGCATCGCCTTCCAGCTTTGCCAGCGCGGCCTGCCGGCTTTTCAGAAGGCTGCGCGCCTCGCGGAGCGATTTTAGCGCAGCCAATTCCTGCGCCTGTAATTCGCTCTGTACAGTGATCTGCTGACGAAGGGCGCTGGTCTGCTGCATGATATAGGGCTGCACGGTCGCCATGATTGCGCGCAAATGAATATAATCCTGGCGTTGTCCCTGTTTCATCATGAGCAGATACGTGGGCTTGCCCGCCATCTGCTGAAGCGCGGCATTGAGGCGAAGGACTGGCGCGCTTTGGGTATTCAATTGCTGCTGCTGGGCCTTCTGGCTGCGCGCGATGATTGTCACGCTGGCGGTCGCAGCCTCGATCTGCGCCTCTGCCGCGGCGACTTCGGCCGATAAAACGGCACGTTGGGCGATCAATCGGTCGGCGGTGCTTTCGGCGTTGCTCGCTTCCTGGCGAAGCGCCTCGCTGCGCCGTTCGGCGATGAGTGCCCGCGCCTTTGCGTTGACCAGCGCGCGCAATTCCGGGTCGCGGCCGATATTCGCCTGCGCCATCAGGCCGCCGGCAATGGCAAAAGGTGCCAAAGCCAATGTCGCAGAGATGA
>JANMJX010000031.1:0-13712 GCA_031371575.1 Sphingomonadales bacterium | reverse complement strand
GCGTATATGCCTGACGCGCCCGCCAATCTGGATGATTTGTTCAGCATTGATGCAGATGCCCGGCTTTATGCGCGGCGCGAATTGGAGAAACTGAACAGTGACAACTGAATCCCCGCATATTCTGCTCACATTGGTCGCGTTTCTGGCGCTCATTGGCTCGCTGGTCGTGGTGCATGAGCTTGGGCATTATTTTGTCGGCCGCTGGTTCGGCGTGAAGGCCGAGAAATTCTCCATCGGTTTTGGCCCGCAGATCTGGGGGCGCGAGGACAAGCGCGGCACATTGTGGCGGGTCGGCCTTCTGCCACTTGGCGGCTATGTCCAGTTTTCAGGCGACATGAACCCGTCCAGCCAAGCGGACGAAAGCTGGCGGAACCTGCCTGACCATGAGCGCAACCAGACTTTTCAGTCCAAAACATTGTGGCAACGTGCGCTGATCGTATTTGCCGGGCCCGCCGTAAACTTCATTCTCGCTATTCTTATCGCGATGTGTTTCTTGCTTGCCTTTGGCAAATCTGTGACGCAGCCGGTTATTGACGTGGTTCAACCGGGAAGCGCGGCCGCAGCCGCTGGTGTGATGAAAGGTGACCGGATACTCTCACTAAACGGCCGGACCATCGATACGTTTGATGAGATGGCGAGCGAGGTCGTCATGATCCCGGGCGAAAGAATTGTTCTGGAAATCGACCGGAGGGGTAATCGTCTCACCAAGCAGGCCATAGTGGCGGCCGTGACAGAAGTGGATCGGTTCGGCAATGAATACAGGATTGGCCGAATTGGCGTAGGTGCAAGCAAAGTTGAAATCCGCGAAGTGGGCTTATTGGAGGCCCCTTGGGCCGCCGTAAAGCAGACCGCCAATGTTTTGCGGCAGCAGGTTATCGGTCTTGGCCAGATTATTTCTGGCCGGCGGCCACTGTCCGAATTGGGTGGACCTCTTAAAATTGCGAAAGTGTCGGGTGAAGCAATGAGCGTTGGCTTTTTGACCTTCATCAGCCTTGCCGCGCTTATCTCGATTAATTTGGGGTTCATCAATTTGCTGCCAATCCCGATGTTGGATGGAGGGCATCTGTTGCTCTACGCAGTTGAGGCAGTGCGGCGGCGTCCAGCCACTCCGCAAGTGCAGGAGTGGGCTTTCCGTGCGGGATTTGCGATGTTGGCAGCGTTCATGATTATGGTGACATTCAACGACCTAGCTTCTTTCGGGCTTTTCGGAAGCAGCTAAGGGCATTGCAGACTTGATTGCGCGCGCTGCATCGGGCAGGGACGCAAAAATATTTTAGCGGCAATTTGCCAACGGCCGTTGGGGGCCGGACATCAGATCGGATGACAATGAAAAGTAGACCTCTCGGCAACTTCAAAAGCTTTGGCGTATATTTGATGGGTTCGACGGCGCTTGCAGCTACGGGCACGATGACTCCAGCCTTTGCCCAAGCTGCGCCGCAGGCTCCCACGCAGCCCGCTACAGCGCCTATTGCGCCGCAGACAGCAGTGCAAGGCGATGTTATCCAGTCCATTACTGTGGTTGGTACCCAGCGACTCGAAGCTGACACCGTTCGGTCCTATATCCGTTTGCGGACCGGACAGGCATGGACTCAGGTCGCAGCCGACCAAGCGCTCAAGGATTTATACGCGACCGAATTGTTCGCCGATGTTTCTGTGCGCAACAATGCCGGCGCCGTAGTCATTGAGGTGCGTGAAAACCCTGTGGTCAACCGCATCATCCTTGAAGGCAACAAGCGTATCAAGAATGACAAGATCGAGCCGGAAATCAAATTGGCCCCACGCCAGATTTATTCGCGCTCGAAAGTGCGTGCCGACGTTGCGCGTATCATTGAATTGTATAAGCGGCAGGGCCGCTTTGCAGCAGTCGTAGAACCCAAGCTGGTTCAATTGGACCAGAACCGCGTTGATATTGTTTTCGAGATTACTGAAGGGCCGAAGTCCAAGGTTCAGCAGATTAACATTATCGGCAACGACAAGTTCTCCGACGGCCAGTTGCGCGGCGAAATGATTACGAAGCAGTCGCGTTTTTACCGCTTCTTCAGCTCGGGCACCAGCTACGACCCGGATCGTCTGGCGTTTGACCAACAGAAATTGCGCCAATTTTACCTGACGCAAGGCTATGCAGATTTTCGTGTTGTATCGGCTGTTGCTGAGCTTACGCCGGACAAGCAGGACTTCATCATTACCTATGTGGTCGAAGAAGGTGACCGCTACAAATTCGGCGATGTGAAGGTTGAAAGCCAGATCCGCGATTTTGACTCCCAACGTCTCACGACCACCTTGCGGATGAAAAAAGGCGATTGGTATGATGCCAAAATGGTTGAAGACACCGTCGAAAGCCTGTCGGAAACTGCAGGTCTTTTTGGTTATGCCTTTGCCGACGTAAATCCTGATTTCCAGCGTGACAAAGAAACGCTGACAATGGGTATCACCTTTAACGTGGCTGAATCACCGCGCGTATTTGTGGAACGTATCGATATCAACGGTAACACGTTGACTCAGGACAAGGTTGTGCGCCGCGAGTTCCGCCTGAACGAGGGTGACGCGTTCAACAGTATCCAGGTGAAGCGCACGGCGGAACGCATCAAGTCGCTTGGATATTTCCAGGAAGACCTTGAGGTCGAACAGGCGCAGGGCAGTGCACCCGACCGTATTGTTCTGACCACAAATGTCGAAGAAAAGGCTACGGGCGAATTGTCGCTTTCGGCTGGTTTCTCGTCGATTGAGAACTTCATCTTCCAAGGTTCGATCAAGCAACGCAACTTCCGCGGACTTGGGCAGGAACTGCGGACCAACATCTCCTATTCGTCTTATTCGAAGTCAGCTGAAATTGGCTTTACCGAGCCATATTTGTTTGATCGGTCGATTGCGGTATCCGGTGATATCTTCCGCCGCGATTTGAACAGTTTCAACTTTTTCAATAACCAGCGAAACACCACATATCAGCAGGCGACCACTGGGTTCCAGCTGCGCGTCGGCGTTCCCGTGAATGAGTTTATCTATTTCCAGGGCCGGTACGGACTGAGCCAGGATGATATCTCGCTTGACCAAAACCAGTTCTTTACGGACCCCGATGGAACAGGCCCGCTTCCTGCTTCCTGCGACCCTGTGGTTGCTGGACGTTTCCTGTGCGATGCGATTGGCAAGCGCCTGACGTCATCGGTCGGTTATACATTGCTTTACGACGATCGCGACAACCGGATTCGCCCGACCCGCGGCCAGAGTGCTGGCATCAGCCAGGATTTTGCAGGGCTTGGCGGCAGCGTAAAATATATCAAAACGCGTATCAACGCCGATAAATATTGGAAGCCATTTGGCAATTTCGTGCTCGGCCTGTCGATCGAGGGTGGTTATATCCATCCGCTAGAAAACCGCGGGCTGTCCTCGCAAGGCATTGACGATGTCCGCCTAACCGACCGTTTCTATCTCGGTGAGCCGCAGATGCGCGGTTTTGACATTCGTGGCATTGGTCCGCGCGTGCAACGTGTGTTCTTCCAAGGCTCCGTTGTGAACGGAGTTGCAGTGAATACGCCGCAAACCGACCGGAACCAGATTCAGGATGATGCCATTGGCGGACGTTTCTATTATCTGGGCCGGGCAGAATTGCAGATACCGCTCGGCAGCGGCGCAAAGGAATTGGGCCTGCGTCCATCCGTGTTTGTTGATGTGGGTTCAGTTTTTGACGTGACGCGTCCAATTCTGCAGACAGTGCAGCAACGCGAAGTTACGACAACTGGTGCGCAAGGCGCACCGCTTTATTATTTCGTGGATACCGCTGGCGCTCTTCAGACATCAGTCACCGCAGTCAACGCCGACGGCTCGGCTCGCGTCCCAGCATTACGCTTTGAAGAACGATTCTTTGGCGACACTTGGAAACCACGCCTGTCGGTAGGCTTCGGTGTAAACTGGAACTCGCCATTTGGACCATTCCGGATTGATATTGCCCGCGCTCTGTTAAAGCAGCAGGGTGACGACACTAAATTATTTACATTCAACGTAGGAACGCAATTCTAATGAACATTCGTAAAACTGCCCTCGTGGCTGCTCTTCTGTCAGCTGCTGTTGTAGCTGCACCCGCAAATGCCCAAGTTTCGGGTATTGCAACGGCTGATACTTCCGTTGCTATTGTTCGCTCGAAGGCGCTGAGCACTGCCTATCAGCAGATCGGCACGCAATATGCATCGGTATCGCAGCAAGTTCAGGCAAAGCGTCAGGAAATTAACAATCTGAACGCTCAGCTTGACACCAACAAAGACAAGGAATTGACTCAGGCAGAGCTCGATGTCGCCATCAAGGCAAAAAGCCCAGTGCTTGCCCAGCTTGATGCAAAACAGAAAGAAGTCAACGCGCTTCAGGATCCCGTAATTCTGGCTCAGCTTTATGCTGTCGAACAGATTGCACTGAAATATGAAGCTGCGCAGCAAGCCGTGATTACCGCAAAGCGGATCAACGTCATTCTCGCGCCCGACGCATTTGTCTGGGCGCCGGAATCCGCCGATGTGACCGCCGCGATCACTGCGGAACTTGATAAGGCCGTCCCTACTGTGCCGATTACGCCGCCAGCAGGCTGGCGTCCGTCGCGTCAGATCGGCGCGTTGTACCAGCAGATCCAGCAGTTGATTAACGCTGCGGCCCAGCAAGCTCAGGCGGCTGCGGCCCAACAGCAACGCCCTGGAGCACCGGCGGCGCCTGCATCAGCAACGCCAGCGACAGCGCAGCCCGACGGCCGTTAATCCAGATGTCGGTGGGCGATTTCAGCAACTATGACGTGCGGCGGGTTATGGCGGTGCTTCCGCATCGCTACCCCATGCTGCTCGTTGACCGTGTTGAGGAACTTGTTGTCGACGAGCGCATAACTGCGGTCAAGGCCGTTACTATGAATGAAGGGTTCTTCCAGGGACATTTTCCCGGAAGGCCCATCATGCCCGGCGTCATGATTGTCGAAGCGCTGGCCCAGGCAGCCGGTGTGCTAGCGATGGAAAGCCTCGGGCTTATCGGCTCAGGCAAGCTTGTTTATTTCATGTCGATCGACAATGCGAAATTTCGGGCTCCCGTGGAACCTGGGTGCCTTTTGCATTTGCACGTCGAATTTGTTCAGAAACGTGCACGGGTTTGCAAGTTCGCTGGTCGAGCCATGGTTGGTGACCAGGTCGCTGCCGAGGCAGAGTTCATGGCGATGATTGCCGAGCCACCTGCTTAAACAAACCGAGGATGGGCAACCCGAACACGTTCGGGATGATGCGAAAAACTCGATAATTGCGGGGCTGAGTGATCAAAACGGCATGTTGTTATACTGAACTTGTTTCAGGACCACCAGGGCCAGCAATTCCATGTTGCTATCTGACCAACGCCCCGCTATGCGCGGCGCTTCCGAATTTAGGGCTTCCGGTCGGAAACCGGTGGCTAAGCAAAGGAATTATGTATGAAAGCCGACATTCACCCCGATTATCACATGATCAAGGTGCAGATGACCGATGGTACCATCTTCGAAACGCGCTCCACCTGGGGCAAAGAAGGTGACACGCTCGCACTCGACATCGACCCAACGTCGCATCCAGCATGGACCGGTGGTTCGGGCCGTATGCTTGACACGGGTGGCCGGGTTGCACAGTTCAACAAGCGTTTTGGTGGCCTCAGCCTCAAGAAATAAGGTTTTGCATGTGCCGGGTTGACGCCCGGCATGTGATAATCCTAGGGCTATAAAATGTGCCCGAGTTCAGGAACGCGTCTGCCTCAGTGACGCTATGGCGATCGTAGCTCAGTTGGTTAGAGCGCTGGTTTGTGGTACCAGAGGTCGGGGGTTCAAGACCCCTCGGTCGCCCCATTTCTCCTATCATATTCCGGGTGACAATTGCCCCGCGTAATATTATTACGCCCAGCAGTAATATGATTCCGAATGGATAAGTACGGAAATTTCGCACAGGGGAATGCATAATGCCCGCAATCTGGGACTTGCCTGATTTTGACTCGCACGAAGCGGTCCATGTTTTCGACGACCGTAAAACGGGGCTAAAGGCAGTCATTGCCGTGCACTCGACCCATTTGGGACCTGCAGCGGGCGGAACGCGCTTCTGGCATTATGGTGATTCTCAGGCGGCCATTACCGATGCGCTGCGGCTTTCGCGCGGCATGAGCTACAAAAATGCCATGGCAGGATTGTCCGCAGGTGGCGGAAAGGCCGTTATTCTGGCAAATGCGCAACGGGCCAAACCGCAAGAGATGCTTGATGCATTTGCGCGGGCCGTAGATTCGCTTGGCGGCAAATATATAACGGCGCAGGATGTCGGCATGTCCGAAGCAGACATGGTCTCCTTATCCAAAGTGACGGCGCATGTGGCCGGTTTGCCCGATCAGGGCGGCGATCCCGGGCCCTATACAGCTCGCGGCGTCTATTTGGGTTTGCAGGCCGCGGCTAAGCACGCGCTTGGCACGGATAATATGGAAGGCGTCCACGTCGCCATTCAGGGCGTGGGCAGTGTTGGTGGCGGCCTTGCCCGCTATCTCGCCGCGCAAGGTGCTCGGTTGACACTTGCGGACGTCGACTCGCAACGCGCGGCTGACCTTGCGGCCGAATTGGGCGGGATCAGTGTTTCTGCGGATGACATCATGCGCGTTGAAGCAGACATCTTCAGTCCTTGCGCTCTGGGCGCTGTGCTCACAGAAGCCAGCGTGAACGCATTGAAGGTACGCGCCGTGGCCGGTGGAGCGAACAATCAGCTGGCGACCGGACCAGAGGGCAGGTTGCTGGCGGACCGCGGGATACTCTATGCGCCTGATTATGTGATCAATGCGGGCGGGATAATCAATGTTCTGCGCCACATTGAAAACGCAGATGATGCCGAGATCAACCGCCGCATAGATGCCATTCCGGGGCGCCTTGCCGCGATTTGGGCTGAAAGTGATTCGGGCGGTAAGACACCAGCGGAAGTCGCAGACAATATGGCACAAAAGCTTATTGGCAGATGATGCCAAATCCATTGGCGTAACGCTTTTGCGGTGCTAGACGCACAATCCAATCATGCATCGCTTTGCCAATCCTGCCCGTTTTTTGCGCATTGCAAAACCGCTGACGCCAGCGTTGTTTTGGCCCGGTCTGCTGCTCGCGCTTGGCGCGTGCATCTGGGGTCTGTTCTTCACGCCAACTGAACGGTTGATGGGCGATACCGTCAAGATCATCTTCGTTCATGTGCCTGCCGCGTGGCTTGGTATGGGCGGATGGACGGGCATAGCGATCGCGAGCATCGTGCAATTGGTGTGGCGGCATCCCCTTGCGGGCGTGTCGGCCCGCGCAATTGCAGTTCCGGGAGCGACCTTTGCGGCCATTTGCTTGATCACTGGATCTATCTGGGGGCGGCCAACCTGGGGAACTTGGTGGGTTTGGGATGGGCGGCTGACGTCAATGCTCGCCCTGTTTTTCCTCTATCTCGGCTATATCGCACTTTCCAATGCATCCAGCGAAAAAGGTGATACCAGCCGCGTAGCGGCCGTGTTCGGTATTATTGGCGCAGTTAATATTCCTATCATCAACCGGTCAGTGATTTGGTGGGAAAGCCAACATCAAAAGGCAAGCATCACCTTAGGCGGGTCTTCGATTGATAGTGCATATCTCATTCCCCTGTTTGTCGCGGTGGCAGGATTCAGCCTGTTGTTCGGCGCGATCGTCCTGATGCGGATGCGCGCCGCGCTTGGCGAAATGCGGATTGAGGCCCGGATGCGCCGGATGGCGGAGATATAATGCCTCACGCACCTTTTATCATTGCCTCATTTGCGGTCGCGGCCGTTGGGATGACCTGGCTTATTGCCTCAAGCTACCTTGCGATGCGCCGCGCAGAGGCGTCGGCTGACGCGTTGAAGGAACGGCGATGAAACCCAAGCATCAGCGCTTGATATTGGCCGCCGTCGCCGTAGTGGCTCTAATTGGGGCGGGGCTGATTGCGGCAGCAGCATTGCGTGACGAGGCATCCTATTTTTACACGCCGACAACGCTCGCTGCTGCAAATGTGGCGGCTGGCAAGGCCGTTCGGCTTGGCGGAATGGTGCAAAAAGGTTCCATTGTTCGGGGGACTGACGGCGTTTCGATCACTTTTACCGTTCAGGACCGGGATAGCAGTCAAAAGATTGCATATCGGGGCATCACGCCTGACCTGTTTGTCGAAGGATCGGGTGTTGTTGCCGACGGCAGGCTTGGGCCAGACAGGGTTTTTGTCGCGGATAGCCTGCTTGCGAAACATGACGAAAATTATGTGCCGAAGGAACTGGCCGACATTGACATGAATTCGGCCGAACATACGAAGGACACGCTTTCAAAATGAAGGCTTCGATATGATTGCGGAAGCAGGACTGGCTGCACTCTGGCTTGCGGCAGCAATGGCACTGCTTCAGCTTGTCGGCGGATTGACATTGTTACGTGGCGGAGCTGGGCAATTGGTTCCGTTGATCAAACCTGCGGCGTATGTGCAAGGTGCTCTGTGCGCTTTTGCTTTCTTCGCACTGATGTGGCTCTTCTACGTGACAGATCTTTCGGTGCTTCTGGTCGCAAGCAACAGCCACATCGACAAGCCGATGATTTTCAAACTGGCCGGCACATGGGGCAACCATGAAGGCTCCATGCTGTTATGGGTATCGATATTGTCTGTATCTGGCGCGGCGATCGCACTTCTCGAGAAGCGTATCGAAGCAAAGACTCTATATGCGACCCTTGCCGTCCAAGGCTTTTTGGCACTTGGCTTTTTCGCGTTTCTGTTGTTTGCCTCAAACCCGTTCGAGCGTCTCGTTCCTGCGCCGTTGGAGGGTGCAGGGCTTAATCCGCTGCTGCAGGATGTCGGGCTCGCATTTCATCCACCTACGCTGTATTTTGGCTATGTCGGCCTCTCGATTGCATTTTCTTTTGCCGTAGGGGCGCTGCTCACCAATCAGGTAGGTCCTGCATTTGCACGGGCAATGCGTCCTTGGGTGTTGGCAGCGTGGATATTCCTGACGGTTGGAATCACCGCTGGAAGCTATTGGGCCTATTATGAATTGGGTTGGGGTGGCTGGTGGTTCTGGGACCCGGTCGAAAATGCGTCGCTCATGCCGTGGCTGGCCGCAACTGCGTTGCTGCATTCGGTGAGTGTTCTTGCGACGCGCAACGCCCTGCGTGCATGGACGATCATGTTGGCGCTCGTGGCCTTTGCGATGTCAATGGCCGGCACATTCCTTGTGCGGTCTGGCATCTTGACCAGCGTGCATGCCTTTGCCGTCGATCCACAACGTGGGTCGTTCATCCTTGCATTGATGTTGCTGTACACCGGTCTTGCATTTGTCATTTTTGCATTGCGCATCGGCACAGTGAAGCAGGGTGAGCCCTTTGAACTGGTCAGCCGCGAGGGCGCAATCGTGGCAAACAACATCTTCCTGAGCGTGATATTGGCGATCGTATTGATTGGAACGCTATATCCGCTAGCGGCTGAGGCCATGGGAGACAAGATATCTGTTGGTCCGCCATATTTCAATAAAACGACCGCGCCAATCGCTGTGCTTTTGATGCTTGCCCTGCTGATCGGACCAATGCTGCGCTGGCGGCGCGACACCATCATACGGCTTAAATATTGGCTGATGGCGGCAGCGGCGATCCTGTTGTGGAGTGCCTTAGCTATATGGAAATTCGCCCCTGAAATAGGCGTGTTGCCACTACTTGGACTTGCTCTGTCATTGGCGCTCGCGGTAGGCGCTTGGCTACCGCTGCGTGGGCGTAAGCTCATGCGGACACCATTGCCCATTTTCGGGATGGTCATCGCCCATTTCGGAATTGCGGTCAGTGTGTTCGGCATGGCGGCCGAATCCGGTTTTTCGTCTGAAACCCTGACGGCACTAGCGCCTGGTGAAAGCGCGAAGATAGCCGGATGGCAGGTGAAGCTGGACGACGTGAAACCGGTCGTCGGCGCAAACTGGGTAGCAGTTGAAGGTGAAATGGTCGCACGGGTAGGCAGCAACAGCTTTGTATTACGTCCGCAGTCGCGCCAGTTTTTCAAACCCGAGATGCAGACGAGCGAGGCCGCGCTGCTGACCCGTTGGAACGGTCAATTATACGCGGTGATTGCGCAGCCAGATCAGCAGGGGGATGGCCGCTGGCAAGTGCGTCTGTGGTGGAAACCGTTTGTCACTTTCATCTGGTTCGGCGGCTTATTGATAGCTTTTGGCGGAGCGATCGCTCTTCTTGGCCGCATGTTCCGTCGCGCCAAAAAGCCTGCGCAGAATAAGTGGAAAACCGAGTGAACAGGCCCTGGTTGCTCTGGGCGCCACTTGCCGTTGTCGCGCTCATCGGCGGGCTCGCGGTTTATGGACTTGTTGTACCGAAGGACGATCAGGTCCATTCCGCAATGATCGGTCGGAAACTGCCGCAATTCAGTCTGCCTGCTGCGACGGTTAGTGTCCTGCCTTTGTCCGACAGGGACATGGCAGACGGAAAACCCCGCTTGCTTAACATATTTGCCAGCTGGTGCATCCCTTGCAAGGCAGAGGCGCCCCAGCTTGAGGCATTAAAGGCGGCCGGGGTAGAGATTGATGCGATTGCTATTCGCGACCGTCCGGAGGATGTTGCGGCGTTTCTTGCAGAATTTGGCAATCCCTACCGTCGTATTGGTTCCGACAGCGAGATGGCAGTCCAGCTCAAGCTTGGCTCTTCGGGTGTGCCTGAAACCTATATTATCGCCGGCGATGGCACGATTTTGTACCAGCATATTGGCGACATTCGGCAGGAACATGTCCCCATGCTGATTGAAAAATTGAAGGCCGCCACGTGAAGGCACTTATTCTTTTGCTTCTTGTCGTCGGATCGCCGGCGATCGCGCAAGGCAGCGGCCCGTCACCTGCGCTGGCGAACCGTCAACTGGCGGATCCTGTGAAGGAGGCGGAGGCGACGCAACTGATGCACAGCTTGCGTTGTATCCAGTGTCAGGGGCAGTCTATTGCCGACAGTGACGCCCCGATGGCAGGGACGATGCGCGCCGAAGTGCGCCAACAGATAGCAGCGGGCCAGAAACCCGATGCTATCCGTGACTGGATGGTAGAGCGTTATGGTGAATGGGTCAGCTTCGAACCCGAGTTGAAAGGTGCCGGGCTGTTGCTCTGGATTGCACCTCTTATTCTATTGTTGGTCTCGATTTTCGTAGCTCGCGGTTTGTTTCGGAGGCGCACATGAACGGTTGGGTTGCACTTGGACTTTTGTCGGTCATCAGCCTCGTCGTGCTCATTTGGTTTGTTCGTTCGTCCAAAGGCCTTTGGCAAATTGCTGCCGCGGCGATATTATTGGGTATGACGGGCTATGCACTTCAGGGTCGCCCCTATACCCCACCTTCACCGGCCAAGCCTTTAGCTGCGAGCGAGGTCACTGCTGTCCAGCTCGTCGACATCAGGGCCGATATGGATCAAAGCTTCGGCTCTGCAAAACGTTGGCTTGTTACGGCTGATGCCTTTGCCAAACAAGGCGATTACCCATTGGCAGCGGCGTATATCCAATCGGGGTTGAAAAGCGATCCTGAGAACCCCGATCTTTGGTCGGCGCTGGGGTTACAATTGATGCTGGCAAGTGAAGGGCAAATGTCTCCACCCGCGCAATTGGCCTTTGACAAAGCGCGCGCGATTCGCCCGAACTATCCCGCCCCTTATTACTTTGCAGGGCTTGCGCGGCTGTTTGGGGGCGACCTCGACGGGGCAATTTTATTGTGGGAAAAAACCGTATCGCTGGCGACTCCCAAGGCCAAATGGAAGACGCATATTGAGTCGCAATTGGCAGCAGCCAAGACCCTGCAGGCACGGGCTGCTGCTGCACAGGCCAAAGTTGAATTTAAGTAATTGATAAAGAAATATATAGCTGCGTCTTTAATCAAATATTGCTTTGTTGTGGAGGGGTGTAGGTCATGCTATTGCGCGCGGCCCAGCCAGTTTTGATAAGGTAATCGGGGCATAAGCCGGGGAAACAATATGGTTGGACCGCAAGCCGCAGACGATTTTGGTCACAGCGACCACGATCATAATAACAGCCATGCCCCGAAGGGTTCGCTGCTTGCTTTGTGCGTCGGCACTATTGGTGTTGTATTTGGAGATATCGGCACGAGTCCGATATATGCATTTCGCGAAACATTTTCGGGCCACCATCCCATAAACCCTGATCCTCTGCACATCAAAGGTGTGCTGAGCCTGGTATTCTGGTCGATGATGATTGTCGTGACATTCAAATATGTTTTCACAATTATGAAGGCCGACAACAAGGGCGAGGGCGGAAGCCTTGCTTTGCTTGCGCTCATCAACCGACAGACAGCTGGTGCGAAATGGACCGCGCCGTTCATTATGCTTGGTGTATTCGCGACGGCGCTATTTTATGGCGACTCCATGATTACGCCTGCGATGTCGATCCTGTCGGCAGCAGAGGGGCTGAAATATGTTAGTCAGGGCTTCAGCCCATGGATATTGCCGATTTCCGTAGTTATCATTGGTGCGTTGTTCTGGTTTCAGTCGCGCGGTACGGCGAAGGTGGGTGCGTGGTTTGGGCCAATCATGCTGGTTTATTTCGCGACTCTCGCGGCGCTTGGGGTTATGCACCTAACGAAGATGCCGCTTATCATCTTTGACGTATTAAACCCGCTAAACGCCTTCTACTTCTTCTACAATGATGGTCTTCGTGCGTTTGTTGCAATGGGAACTGTCGTTCTTGCTGTGACGGGTGCTGAGGCGCTGTACGCTGATATGGGGCATTTCGGACGGCGGCCCATCAAGTTCAGCTGGCTGTTCTTCGTGTTGCCGGCATTGATGCTGAATTACATGGGGCAGGGGGCAATGATATTGACCATGTCGCCGGAAGAAGCGCAACTGGCTATTCGTGACCCGTTCTTTCTGATGGTGCCTGACATCGTCAGCACGCCGGTTATCATATTGACAATCATGGCTGCCGTCATTGCAAGCCAAGCTGTCATTTCGGGTGCTTTCTCGTTGACGCAGCAAGCCATACAACTTGGTTTCATGCCGCGCCTCAGCATATTGCACACCAGCGAAAAGGCGGCTGGACAGATTTACATTCCAGCGATCAACTGGGGCCTTGCGGTGATGGTGCTGTTGCTGGTGCTGTTCTTCCGGTCGTCGTCGAACCTAGCCTCGGCCTATGGAATCGCTGTGACCGGTGCGATGTTCATTGACACCTGTCTGATTGCGGTTGTTCTGCTCTCGCTTTGGAAATGGCCAAAGTGGAAAGCCATTCCAATTCTTGGATTGTTCTTCATCGTCGATTTCGCTTATTTGGGTGCCAATTTGCTGAAGGTGCCTTCAGGCGGATGGGTGCCTTTGCTCATCGGTCTCGTAATCTTCTTGCTGCTCACGACTTGGTCCCGTGGCCGCGCACTGATGCGTGATCGGATGGCAGAAAGCACCATGCCGATGGATATCTTCATCAAGTCCGCCGCCAACAGCGCAACCCGCGTTCCAGGTACGGCTATTTTCATGGCCTCTGCGGCAAGCGGGGTTCCGTCAGCCCTTCTGCACAACATCAAACATAACCGCATTTTGCATGAACGCGTGATTATCCTCACGGTACAGATCGAAGATGTGCCTTATGTCGATGTCAACGACCGGATCATATGCAAAGACTTGGGTGAAGGCTTTTACCGCGTAAAAATGCGTTTTGGATTTCTGGAAGAGACCAACGTGCCGGCAACGCTTGACAAAGTTGATCTGTGCGGACC
>JANMJX010000021.1:0-19250 GCA_031371575.1 Sphingomonadales bacterium | reverse complement strand
GGGGACTGCGGGTCAAGCCGGGTGAAGTCAGCCTTGCCCACCTCGGCGTGTTGTTTCTCGACGAACTGCCCGAGTTCCAGCGGACCGTTCTCGATTCGCTTCGCCAGCCGCTGGAGACCGGCAGTGTCAGCGTCGCGCGCGCCAATGCGCACGTCACTTTCCCGGCGCGTGTCCAGCTCGTAGCCGCGATGAACCCCTGCCGCTGCGGCCATCTGGGCGACCCGGCGCTCGCCTGCAGCCGTGCGCCCAAATGCGCGGCGGACTATCAGGCCAAGGTGTCCGGCCCGATGCTCGACCGCATCGACCTGCACGTGGAGGTTCCAGCGGTCAGTACCGCCGATCTGGTCCTGCCGCCGCCGTCCGAAGGGTCGGCCGAGGTCCGCGCCCGCGTCGAAGCGGCCCGTTCGGTGCAATCGGCGCGTTATGGGGAGCGCGGCCCGCGAACGAACGCCGAAGCAGATGGCGATGTGCTGGAGCGCTGCGCCACGCCCGACGAAGCCGGCAGGCGCCTGCTCGCCCAGGCGGCAGAGGCAATGCGACTGTCGGCGCGTGGTTACACGCGCATCCTGCGTGTTGCCCGTACGATCGCGGATTTGACTGGCAGCGAGAAGGTGGGCCGCATACATATTGCCGAGGCGCTGAGCTATCGACGGCAGGCGCCGCGCAATTAAGGGTAACGGGGACCGGGCGATGGAATGGATGATCATGCCGCTGAAACGTTACGCCCAGTTTTCTGGGCGCTCGCGGCGCATGGAGTTCTGGATGTGGATGGTGTTCGTCGTTCTCGCCGCCATCGTGCTCAGCCTCGTCGACACCGTGCTCGGGCTTGGCGGCAGGACCCAGATGGGTGCAGGAGCGGTGCCGGGATCGACGGGCGTAACGGGTGCCTATGCCAACACGACGGGCGGCATCCTGACGGGCGTTTTCAGCCTGGCGATCCTCGTCCCCAACATTGCCGTGCAGGTGAGGCGGCTCCACGATATCGGCCGGTCGGGCTGGTGGATCGGCGTATTCTACCTTTTGTACGTAGTCGTCCTCGTCTCGGCCTTTGCCATCGGCTTCTCGGCAATTGGCGGCGGCCCGGCCGGTCTGGCGGCCTGGGGCCTGACGATGGGCTTCGGCGCTCTCGCAATACTGATCTACGCAATCGTGCTGCTCGTTTTTTTCTTCCTTCCGGGAACCGTCGGCCCCAACCGCTTTGGCCCGGATCCTAAGAATCCCGAGGCAAACCTGGGCGACGTGTTCAGCTGACGCTTGCGAGCAGCGCGCGCGCATCGTAAGCGGCGCGCTGCCTAGCCGTGCGGGCGTGGTGGAATTGGTAGACGCGCCGGACTCAAAATCCGGTTCCGCAAGGAGTGTGGGTTCGATTCCCACCGCCCGCACCAGTCTTTCGGCGTAACTCGTTGATAGACCAAGACCTTTTGACGGCTTCAAAAATCCGTTCCCACATTTGTGCCAACGCAGCGGCGCGGTTATTGGCGGTCGTGGACGCTCAAGCCGTCGGCGGACGCACGAAGGCGGCCACTTAAACCTGCCGCTCAGCCGAGCATTGCCAACGCTTCCAAGGTCTCGTCTCGCGTCGGTGGTCTGCTATCATCTTCTAGGAAATGAACAGCGTCCCGCACGGCGTCGTCTGCAAAGTCGAAATCGTCGCTCACCATGATGCAATCGGCGACGTAGTTCGCGAGTTCGAAAGGCAACCGGCCTTCGGTTGCGGCCTCGAGCAATCGTTTGGCGCCGTCTCTCGTCCCTGCGAAAGACGGCCCATCCTTAATAACGATATAGCCGTTCTCGCCCGCTCGGAAGGCAGCATTGCAGGCGCTCACCTCGGCGGTGATCTCATCGCCCAGAACCTATGGGGAAATAGTGCCGCTCAAAAATCCAACGAGAGTTGCATGGTGCATGGGTGTAGACTGCATCGCTGAACGAACGGCTGCAATAAGCAAGCTGGGAAGTGGCTCGGAAAGGCGGACATTGGGGCGGTTGCCGAATAGCAGCTTATCGCCGAATGTCCGCAAGTGGGCGCGTTGCAGCTTGGCAGTTGTCGGTCCCAATATCTGCCGGTCGGCTTCCGCCCAACTGCGGACATACAAGCTCGTTATACAACAGCCTGTTACCTGCCGTTCGCAGATGCGGCTTAATAGACTTCCTGATTTCGAGAAAATGGTCAGAATTGGGTCAATGGCTCCAGCGGCTACAGGTTTGCCGGTCGGTCAGCCACGATGTGTTCGAGCTACAATTTCTCGACGCATTGGTGCCAGTTTCGACAGCAAGCGGTTCTGTGCTGCAAATGGTACTCCTTCCGCCGTCATCGCGCGCTGCAGGATTTCGACGAGCCGATTCATGTCGGCTTGCTGGACGCCTAGATCCTTGTGCGATGTGACCATGTCACGGCCTGAATAGGTGCAACCGGCATTCAGGATCGCACAGAATTGTTCGAACAGGGTGCGGGTCAGGCGGACCTTATCGTGCCCTTCGAAAATCTCGCCAATTGCGTGGTCCTTATAAGCATCAGCGACTAGCCGGTTGACGATGCGCCGGATGCCAGCCCGTCCCTTGAATGCCCGTGCCATGCTGTCGCCGGTGAAAGGCCCTGCGCCGGTGTTGCGGTCGCTGACGGTATAAGGATCGACGCTGTCCTCGCCCGGCAACGCATATGGAGGTGTGGGGGGCACAGTAGGCGATGCGCCCTGGAGCAGGAAAGCGAGAAAGATTGCTGGCATGTCCGGCAGAGTTCCCTAGTAAGCTGCTTGCAGTGAGACGAGCACGCCGCGCTGTTTCGGAACCGTCGCGATCGATCCGAGGTCGGTATAGGCGACGGTCCCGGTCAGATGCCGGTTTAGCGCATAGGTAACAAAGGCGTCGTACCAGCTGTTCTCGCGCGCGATCGACAGATTGTCCGGCTTGGTCCGGTACTCGCCCCCTACCGCGAATTTAGGCGACAATTGCCAAGCGATCGAGCCTTCGACCTGCACGCTGTAACTGCGGCTTTTATCGCCACCGAAGCCCAAGATTCCAATCTGGTTGGCTTTAGTAGCGCGCACCGTCACGGATGTAAGGATCGAGTGCGACAGAAACAGCTTGCTGGCCGAAACGTAATAATCAACGCCAGTATCCTCGGCAGCACTTACGGCACGAACGGCAGCCCCGTTGAGGTTTTTCTTGTACTGCACGCCGACGGCAAGCGCGGGCATGGACGAGGGGCCAAAAACTAGATCGCCCGCCAGCTTCACTTTTGCGCCGAATACGTCCTGGTTGAACGCGTAGTCTCTCCCTAGACCGAGCACTGCGCCGACCTCGTTGGTTTTGAAATTCTGGCGCGTGTAGGACAGCTCGACGCGGTCAAACAGGCCGATGCTAACTCCGGCCGTCTGGAAGTCATAGCTTTTCAGTTCGACGTTGGTGGCATGGGTAGAGAAGCCGATGCCGTTTTCGGTTTCGTTGCCGGCGATCACGGCCCAAGGTGTCAGGCCGCCGCCGGAGGTGCCCTCGACAGAAGTAATTCCGTTGGTCAATAGCAGCTTGCCTCCCGGACGCAGGTCCTGTGCAGCTGCTACATTCGGCAAGCATACCGCCACTATCAGGCACACGGTACCCAGCTCGGAGAGATTTCGAAGCACCCGATTGTGATAGATATTGATGGTAAACGACCGGTTTATTTACAAAAATTACTCAAAATCCGGGACCTCTGTTAAGGCGATGTTGACCAGCCCTGCCTAACGCCGACCCCATGAAGTTGGAGTTTTCAGTTAGTTTTCTAGCGCTTTCAGCACCGCTCCCGGCGATGGCGGGCGACCTCGATCTCCGCGTGCTGGATGGCGCCGGGCGTCCTGTTCCCGACGCTGTCATCACCGTTTATCCGACGTCAGGTGTGCCGGGCCTGCCCGCCGCTTTCCCGGGCGGCAACTCGATGGTGCAGCAGAATATTGCATTCGCACCGCACGTCCTGATCGTACCGGTAGGAGCCACCGTCAGCTTTCCAAACAAGGACAAGGTCCGCCACCACATCTATTCGTTCTCGAAGCCCGCGAAGTTCGAAATCAAGCTGTTCGCACGCGACGAGACGCGCAGCTATCGTTTTGTCAGCACAGGCGCTGTTGCGCTGGGATGCAACATTCACGATTCGATGAGTGGGTTCATCAAGGTCGTCGATACACCTTTTGCCGCCAAGAGCAGTGCAGACGGGCGGGTGCGGATCGCCGGATTGCCGGGCGGCGCAGCACTGGTGACCGTCTGGCATCCGAATGCGCGCGGCAAGGATAACGAGACGGTGCTTAATGTAGCGTTGAACGCAAGCGGGTCGGTGGCCCGCGCCGTTACCCTGACTCTGCGCTGATGCGCCTTCGCCTGTCTTTTCGCGCCCGGCGCACGATCGTGAGGCTGCTATCACGGCTGTCGATCAAGATGACGCTTTTTTATGGCGCGACGTTCACCGTTGCGACCGTGCTGACCCTGATTGGTGCGCGCAGCTCAATTGAAAATTACGCTGAAACGTCGATCAACCGGGAAATGACATCCGGCGGGGCGGTGTTCGACCGGATTGCCACGATGCAGTTCGATCAGCTGGCGCAGGCGAGCGGGGTACTGGCCGCTGATTTTGGCTTTCGGTCCGCCGCCGCAACCGGTGATGCGCTGACAATCGGTTCCGCGCTCGTTAGCCTGAAGGCGCGGCTTCGCCTGTCAGACGCCTTTGTCATCGGGTTGGACGGATCAATCACCGGACTCGGCGCACCGCTGTCCAAGGAGGATAGCGAACGGCTGTTTTCGGCAGTAGACGGCGGCAGTACGCGGGGGATTGCGCAGCTAGGCGGTCGGAACCGGATGCTCGCGGCCGCGCCAATCAAGACCCCGGCGCTGATCGGCTGGGTCGTGTTCACCCGCGATCTGGGCTCGGCCGAATTGCGCAGCCTGGCCGATCTGAGCGCGCTCGACCTGCATCCCGAAATCATCTCGCTGGGCAAGCTGCCCAAGGGAATTGTGGCGGCACCGGCCGGCAGCATTCCGGCGGTGGAACGCGATATCGACGGCACACGGATGCTTATCCAGGCGAGCCCGGTGCAAAGCTTCGTCCCAGGCGACCGGCAAACGCTGCTGCTCACCTACAGCCTGACGGCAGCCCTGGCAGGCTACGGACCGATCTTCATCGCGCTGCTTGGCTTTGGCATCATGGGTATCACACTCGCCATCGGCGGCAGCTGGTTGCTGGCGCGCAAATTGTCGCGGCCGATCATCGAGCTGGAGCGCGCTGCACGATCGGTGGGTTCGGGTCAGCACGTCCAGGTTACAGTCGAAACCCATGACGAAATTTCGCGCCTTGCCCGCAGTTTCAACCGCATGGTCCACGACATCGAGAGCCGCGAGCGCCAGATTGCGCACATGGCGTTCCACGACGGGTTAACCGGCTTGGCCAATCGCCTGCTGCTCCGCGAACACATTGCACAGGAGTTGAAGGCTGGCGGTGACAAGAACTTTGCGCTGTTGTGCCTCGACCTCGACAATTTCAAATCAGTCAACGACACGCTGGGTCACCCAACCGGCGATGCTCTGCTGTGCGAGGTGGCTGGGCGGCTGCAGGCGCTGGCCACCGACGCATTCGTCGCTCGGCTGGGCGGCGACGAGTTCGCAGTGTTCGTGGAAGGCGACGCACGCCGGGCCACAGGGCTCGCACGTGCGATTGCCGATGCGGCCGCCGAAGCTTTGATCGTCAATGGTCACCGCGTCGTGTCGGGGTCGAGCATCGGCATTGCGATAGCCCCGCTCGATGGCAACGATCCGACGACGTTGCTCAAGAACGCAGACCTCGCACTCTATCGTGCCAAGAACGATGGCAAGGGCACGTTCCGCTTCTTCGAAGCCGCGATGGATGCCGACGCGCAGGAACGCCGCGCGATGGAAATCGATCTGCACGATGCACTACGCGACGGTCAGCTGGAGCTATTTTTCCAGCCGCTTTTTGAGCTTTCGCAGAACAGAGTGACGGCGTTCGAGGCGCTCTTGCGCTGGAACCACCCGACTCGCGGGCTGGTATCGCCGATCCAATTCATCCCGCTTGCCGAAGAGACCGGCCTCATCGTTCCTATCGGCGAATGGGTTCTGCGAGAGGCTTGCCGCATCGCCGCTGCCTGGCCCATTCATATCCGCATAGCCGTCAATATTTCGCCGGTGCAGTTCCGCAGCAACACGCTAAACCGCATCGTATTGCAGGCGCTGACCCAGTCGGGCCTCGATCCGCAGCGACTGGAACTGGAGATCACCGAAAGCCTGTTCATCGAGAATGTCGAAACGACGCTCGCTTCCCTCCATTCGCTCCGCAATCTGGGCGTGCGGGTGGCGCTCGACGATTTCGGCACCGGCTACTCATCGCTCAGCTACCTGCGCAGCTTTCCGTTCGACAAGATCAAGATCGACCGCAGCTTCATCGTGGATTTGTTGGCGCATAAGGGCGCGACCGCCATCATAAAGTCGATCACATCGCTCGCTGAAGCACTTGGGATGGAGACGACCGCCGAAGGTGTTGAAACCATAGACCAGCTCGACATCCTGCGCGAACAGGGCTGTAATCAGATCCAAGGGTATTATTTCAGCAGGCCCGTTCCCGAGGCGCAGGTAAACGTAATGCTCACGGGGGCGATCAAGCTGGCAGCGTAGTGGCACCTCGTCTGCGGTAAGTTGTGAAAGAGATCGCAGTTCGAGGCAAACGTCACTTTTCGCCCCAAACACGAACCCTCAGCTTAGCAATTGGGGCTTCCGAAAGCAGCAATTTGTTCAGCACGATCTCGCCCGTCTTTCCGGTGCCGAGGGGCAATTTCGGCATGGCGAAATTGGAAACAGATTTCGGGTAGCGGAACCCGCAGCAGTCGCTTGTGCTACGAGCGCGGCCGCTTTCCCCGCTCCCAATCCAAAGCGCCGGGCTGACCCATTTTAGTGGTCCCAGCCGGAATGATTATTGCGGGGGACCGCAATCGCGCCGGAACGCCTTCCAACCCTTGCGGCATCGCACGTTAACGGTCATCCCAAGATAACGAGGGATAGGGGCTGCGGATTGAAAATACATTGTGCGTTCGGACTTCTGCTTAGCGTCCTCTCAGCAACATCACGCGCCCAGACGCCCGTTCCGGCAGCAACGTTCATGGAAAAGGTCGCCGCATCCGAAAGCAATTTCCAATTTGGCGGAACCGACCTTCGCGGGCCGGGCGCGACGACGTTGGCTGCTGCCGTCAATCAGGCCCGATATGTCCTGATCGGGGAAGCTCACTTTTCGCGTGAGATTCCGCTCTTCACCGTTGTGCTATGTCGCCTCATGGTGCCGCAAGGCCTCCACGCGATGGCAGTCGAGACGGGCCCGGAAGCCGCACGCATCGTTAATGCCATTCTTCGCCGGCCGAACCGGATCGCACGCTTAACTGCGTTTATGCGCGCACACCCGGACGCAATGGCATTTCAAAACGGCAAAGACGAGAGCGACATGGCCGCGGCCTGCGCGCGCGAAGCAGGTCCGGCCTTCCAGGTATGGGGGCTGGACCAAGAATTCTTTGGCGCGAGCGGCTTCCTTCTAGATGATATGGCAGCAGCAGTTCGGGGCCCCGTCGCCAAGGCCGCTATCGATAAGCTCAGGTCGCTCGATCGCGCTGCGACTGCCGACGCTATTGCAGCCCGTTCACCAGGCAAGTTTTTAGTTTACACGGTAACCGACCGGCAGATGGACGAGGCGCGGCTTGCCATCGCCAGCGATGGCGGCACGCGAGCGCGCCAGTTGTTCGATGCGCTTGCCGAGACAAGAGCAATTTATTTGGCATCGGCAAGTGGCCAAGGCGACCCGAACGGACGCCGGGCCAGGCTGATAAAGCGCACGCTAGCCAGCTATTTGACAAAGGCTCCCGCAGGAAGCCGTGTTCTGATGAAGTTTGGCGATGTTCACACGGCCAAGGGCGTGAACGCCTTGGGGCAACGTGATCTCGGCAACTTCGTTGCAGAGCGCGCCGAGGGCGAAGGGGCTTCCTCATTGCACATCCTCGTGATGGGCGCAGACGGTTCATTGGGCGGATATAACGGCGTCGGACAGCAGGTCACGATCCAACACTACACACCTGTATCTGATGCCGATTATCCTTGGTTAAAGGACGCGCTGAAAGTTCGCCCCAAGGAGATAAGCGAATCGGATTGGTTACTGCTCGATCTGCGGCGCCTTCGCGGTCGTCCAAGCCAAGATATGCCGAATGACTGGCAACAGCTGGTCCAAACCTACGATCTAGTTGTCGTTGCTCCGAAGCTGACTCCCTCTTTCATCCTCGGCCCGCAGCAAGAACCCTAACAACGGGGGCCTCATAAGTTTATTCTTTCAGTGAACGCCGAGGCGTTGCACGATTTAGCGATTGCAGCTTTTTAGAATGCAGACAAATTGCCCAAGGCACATAACAAAAAATCGCAATCCGCGTTGAGGCAAAACTATGACAAGATGCTCGCTCCTGTTGCAAGTCAGCGCTGTTCTAACGATTGCGTCGCCTGCCAATTCCTCAACTCCCTGTGACGTGACCCTAGCCGGTGCCAAGGTATGGGACGGTGCATCGTTCCAGACACGCAGCCTCAGTATTCGCGGCGGTGTCTTTGTCTCACCTGACCTAAAGCTGCCGACCGTCGACGCCAGCCCATATTACCTAATTCCTCCGTTTGCTGACGCACACACCCACACCATCGACGAGCCACAAGATCCCAACGACAAGACGCATGCACGCAATATCGCGGCAGGCGTGTTTTACGCCCTCAATCCCAACAACATCCGTACAATTGGCCCAAATGCGGCACCCACCAACACGACCGTTGAACTTCAGGCTGCCGGCGGCGGAATCACGCGGGTCGGCGGACACCCTCATCCGCTTTACTCATTTCTGGCAGGCCGCGGTTATCTTGGCGCGATGAAGGAAGCGGACCTTGGCGGCCGCGCATTCCATGAAGTATCGACGCCAGCCGAAGCACGTTTGGCCGTCCGGGCAGTGAAAGCTAACGGTGCATCGGTCGTAAAGCTTTATCTGCTTGCGCACGGAACGGCGCACTCGGACGGCTTGACCGAAGAGAACTTTCGCGCCGCCGCTGATGAAGCCCGCAAGGTTGGCTTGCGGCCAATCGTCCATATCGAAACCGCTTCCGATTTTCGACTGGCCGTCGATGCGCGCGTCGCGGCAATCGTTCATCTGCCTTACAAATTCTCAAAGACCGACCCGAACGGGGCCGACCTCATGATCACCGCTGAAGATGCTAGATCAGCCGCAGCGGCCAAAATCGTCGTCGTCCCGACATTGACTGCGGGCTTCACTGATTATGATGGCGCAAAGCTGGCGACCATCCAGGCTGTGCAACGCCATAATCTCGTGATGCTTCGTGATGCGGGCGTGCCAATAGCGATTGGCGCCGACAATTATCGGCTCGGCCTGCACGACGAATTGACCCTGATGCGTGCCACTGCGCTTTTCGAGGGGCCCGCGCTCATCAATATGGCAACGACAAATGGAGCGAGGCTTGCGTTCTCGGGCCGTAAGTTGGGCACGCTCGAACCAGGCAGTGAAGCTTCTTTTATCGCTTTCTTTCAGAGCCCGATGAGCGACTGGGCAGGTGCCCGCACGCCCGTTGAGGGCATGCGCGCTGGACGAGTCCTGATCGACGACATCGGTCTGTTGGGCGCGATATGTAAAGTCATGAAGCCATGAGTGGAGGTTGTCGCATGGCTGACTTCGCCAACTTTTCGGACGTAGGACCCGGCTGGCACCGGCGCCAGCAACTCCCGTTCGTTCAGGCAACGGGTGATTGGCGGGAAGTGGTGATTTTCGACGGCCTTCGGCGCTAACAATCATCAAAGCTTATATTAGTAATTGGGCGGCGTCCCGAATTCTGGTGCGAGAAGGTGGTGTGGAGCGCTGTGCACAAGCAACTGAAATCAGGCAATCATCATTGTCAGCCCATAGCGACGAGTCATTTCTTCAGCCAATATCCAGCGCATGATCGCAACGATTTGGTGGATGCCCTGCTCCTCGTACAGCAAGCCGTTTAAAGGGACGAACGAGCCGCGTGATTTGCTGTGTGCGCAACGATTACGAAGCTCGACCATTGCTCCGCTAGCCTTCTGCCCGGCTTTGAGCGAGTAGCGGCTCTATAACGTTGCCGCTTGCGGCAGAAGCAGACGGCCGAACGCGAGCTTGACACAAAGGAAGATTGCCGCCGCGCCTAGGATGGCAGCGACATGGATGCCCCAGAACTGTCCCGCCGGCATAATGTCGAGCCACCCGCCGACGACCCCGACCAGGAGGTTTGAAAGGAAGAGGAAGAGATAGTAGATCCCAATCACCGTCCCAGCGATCGCCGAAGGCGCCGCGCGCGAATAGAGGGCGAGGCTGACTGGAAAGACATTGGCGAAGCCAATATTGTTGAGCAGGTTGACCAGAAGGGCGATCCAAAGACTGGGCCGCGCGCCGGTTGCAGCGTGATCGCTGGCGACGATCGTCACCAAGATGAAAGCGGAGGACGAAATCAGGCAACCGATGATCAGCTTGGTTATGTCGTCTGGTTCACGCCAGCGGCCCGCATACCAGCGCCAGAACGCCACGGCGCCGGCCAGGGTGAGTACACCGGTCGCTGCATCGAACGAAACCAGGAACGATGTAGGCATACGATAGCCAAGCAGCATGAACTCGTAGGTTCGATCAGCCCAGACCAGATAGGCGTTGAACATCTGCTGGTTGCCGAGCGCGCTTACCGCGAGCACCGGAATCATCAGGCCGAGGAGGATAAGAACCTGCCATTCGCGCCTGGTCATTGCAGGCGGCGGTTCCGCCGAGGCGGCGCGAATGGTGCGCGGCTCCGGTGGCAAATGGTGCCGCCCAGACAGGTAGATCACTAGACCGATCACCATGCCGACACCGGCTGCGCCGAAGCCCCAATGCCAATCGACCTCTTCGCCAAGATATCCGCACACGAGCGGAGCGAAGAATGCGCCAGCGCTTATTCCGATATAGTAGAGCTGGTAGGCGTCGGTCGCGCGGCCGTCGCCGGGCTGATAGAGCGCGCTGACTTGGCTGGCGAGATTGCCCTTAAGGCATCCGACCCCCAGCACGAGTAGCAGCAGGGCGAGCAAGAACGATGTGTCGAACGCCATTAGGAAATGACCCGCCGCCATCAGGAGCGCGCCAAGCGTGACCGTCCTCGTTTTACCGAGCCAGTAGTCGGCGATGAGCCCACCAAATATCGGCGTGAAATAGACGAGAGCGGTATAAGTGCCGAAGATGTGCGACGCCAGTGCCTGCGTCGTCGGAGGCGTCCCGTAGATCCAGCTCAACGCGTCGGTAAACAAGCCGAACCCGGCGATATTTTCGACATGGCCAGGGAGCAGCAGCGCCTTCACCATATAGAGCACGAGAAGCGTCTGCATGCCGTAATAGGAGAAGCGTTCGAACGCTTCGGTGAAAGCAATAACGGAAAGGCCGACCGGATGCCCGAGGAACTCGCGGCGACGCCGCGTCGCCTCTATCGCAGCCGTGACCTCCAGCTTTTCTATCGCCACTGCCCTCTCCTACCCCTGCGGTTCCAGAGCATATGCCTGTACTGATGCCGCGTCAAACGCAGCTCGCACCGATAACTTCAGGGGCTAACGCGAGGAGAGCTTGTTTTAAGCCCCGCTCGCAACAAAAATCCTAATCGACAATCGGCAGCCACACAGCGCTAGCAGTCGTTCCGCCGCGCTCTAATGTTACTGTCGCCTTTTGATAGCCAAATTTCTTAGCCAAGAAAATGTTAGGCACAAATTTCTGCGGGTTACGATCATACAGCGGAAACAGGCTTGATTGGACCTGCACCATGATCCGATGCCCTGGTTGGAACACGTGGTTTACCGTTGGGAGTCGGAAACTGTAACGTTGCACTTTACCAGCAGGAATCGCCGTTGGCTTCTCGAAGTTGTCCCGATAGCGGCCCCCGAATATGTCCAGCGAGATTGCCAACTGATATCCCCCCATTTTAGGCTCAGTTGCCATTTCATCAGGAAAAACGACGATTCCAAAGCCATAAACCAATGGCTCACGCGCCAACAGATTCACCCCGGATCCGTGTCAATAACGCGGCAGGCAGGAAAGTAAGTACAAGCGGCGCACCTATCATCAATCCAAATATTATCGCTGTTGCGAGCGGGCGTTGAAGCCCTGCACCGCGGCCGATGCCGAGTGCCAAGGGCGCAAGCGTGAGTATCGCAATCAAAGCGGACATCAGGATGGGACGCAACCTCGCAAGACCCGCTTTCCTAACTGCCGCCAGATCAATCGGGTTATCGAGATCCAATTCGGCTAAGTAAAAAATCACCAACTCGGTGACCATGCCGATTACCATTGTCAGTCCCATCAACGCCGAAATGTCCAGCTCGGTTCCAGTAAACCAAAGCCCAGCAAGCACAGCGGCTGCGGACAGCAAGATCGTACCCAACGCAGCTATAGTTATCCGCCAACGACCGAACAAATAGGTCAGAAGCAACGTGGTAAGCAGTAAGGCCGCAAGGAATACTGTGGCCAAGTCAGCGAAGCTCTTTTGCTGTTGGGCATAGATACCACCATAAGATGCCCGCACCGATGCAGGCAGACCAAGTTTTGCAACCGCATCTTTCACATCGGCCATTGCAGATCCGAGATCTCGTCCTTCCAGCCGCGCTGTGACCGGTACAAACGGAGCGAGGTCTTCACGCGTTAACTGTGTCTGGCCGGCGGTAATGGAAACCTGCGCAACTTGTCGAAGGGCAACTGCACGCCCATCGGCACTTCGCAGTGAAAGACTGCCTAGTGCGGCGACACGCTGGCGTAAATCGCCCGGGGTTTGAACACGCACATCAATCAGCACTTCGCCCTGCTGGATCTGCGTGGCAATCGTGCCGCCCACTGCCGCTTGAGCTTGTATCGCAACGTCATCAGGACTCAATCCAGCCAACGCCGCAGCGGCCCGATCGACCTTGATGATGATTGCGTCGCCTGCAACGCGCTGTCCATCTTGCACCTCTACAACACCCGAAATTTTTTCGAGAGCAGCCGCAACTTTTTTCGCCCACTCGGCCAAAATAGCTGGATTATCCCCGAACAATTTAACTTCAATAGGTTGTGGAACTGCAGTGAGGTCGCCAATAAGGTCCTCCATGAGTTGCAAGGTTTCAATCGAAAGGCCTGGCACTTGGGTTTCGATTTTTTCCCGAATTTCGGTCATCACTTCTTCGATGTTGCGCCTACTTCCGCCTTTTAGACGAATGAAGATGTCACCTTCATCGGCTTCGGTTAGGCCGCCGCCAAGCTGTACGCCTGTCCGCCTTGAGTAACTGACAACCTCGGGCGTGGCACGAATGATCGCCTCAGCTTGCTTCAATAACGCATCGGTATCGCTCAAAGCCGCGCCGGATTTGGCTTTGTAATCGAGTATGAAGCCGCCTTCGTCCATCTTTGGCATGAACCCGCTTTCAACCCGGGAGTAGCCTGCGTATCCAGCAGTGAAAAGGACTACTGCAACCACAGCGACGAACAATCCAGGACGCGCCCATGCTCGTGCGCTCACTCTGTCATAGCGCCCTGCCAAACCATCCATAATTCGTCCGGCACGGTCAGCGGCTTCGGCGTCGGATGGCTGGAGCCAGCGCGCCGCGACCAGAGGTACTACGTAGCGTGCATACAATAAGGAAACGGCCAAGGCGGCCGTCATCGTAATGGCAAGCGCCTTGAAGAATCCTCCTGTCACCCCAGTTACGAAGGCCAAGGGCAGGAAAACCACGATTGTAGCGCCGGTTGAACCAAATAGTGGCTTTGCCATCTCAGCGGCCGCTTCGAGCAGGGCCGGTGCTGTTTTTGCTACCCCTTCTTGCATCCGGCGCATCATATGCTCCAGCATGACCACCGCGTCGTCTACGACCAGGCCTACTGCAGCCGCCATCCCGCCTAGTGTCATCATGTTGAAACTCATGCCCAAAACATAGAGGGCCAAACAAGTGGCAGCCAACACCGCAGGCAACATGAGGCCAGTGATGATCATCAGCCGTGCGCTGCGAAGGAAGAGAAACAACACCAGTCCGGCGAGAACCGCGCCAAGCAATATGGCATCGCGCACTGCATTGGCAGCGCCCGTGACAAGTTCCGATTGATCGTAAAATGGGGTGACTGTGACACCGGGTGGCAGCTTTGCGTCTGCCAATCGCGCGTCGATGTCCTTCACCAGGCTAACGGAATCTGCCGAAGGTGATTGCCGGATATTCACCAGCACGGCATCATGCCCGTTTGCCGTCACGCGCGTAAAGTTGGGCGCTTCTGATGGCGTGATAGTCGCAATCTGGCCAAGCGTGACTATGCCCGAGTTGGCTTCGGCACCCGTCTTGACCGGCGTTGCGGCGATATCGGATATCGTTGTGATCCGGTCTTCCACCAATGTAAGATACAGCCGATGGCGGTCCTCGATTTTACCAATCGCCTTAACCGTATTGGCATTGGCCAGCGACTGTGCCACGTCGGCCAAGGTCAGTGACATTGCTTGCAGGCGGGCCGGATCGACTTCAACGGCAATTTCGCGCGGACTACCACCCAAAATATCGACACCGGCCACGCCTGTTACCGGGGTCAGGATAGGTCTTAGCTTCAGTTCTGCCAACTGGCGAAGCGCACGCGTGTCGCGCGTTGTGGAGGTAAGCGAAAGCCCAAGCACCGGAAAAATTGTCGGGTCGGACCGGCGCACTTCGAAACGTGTGCCGGGCGGTAAATCAGGCAGGATCGACGCCAGTGCGCCTTGCGTCGCCTGCGTGGACGCCACCATATCGTCGCCCCATTCGAAACTGAGCGCGACTTCGGCGCTCCCTCGGCTGGTCGTTGACCGTATGCCAGTAACGCCGGGAACGGCGCGCAGCGCTATTTCGATGGGACGGGTTATGGCAGCCGCCATTTGTCCGGCATCGCGATCGCCTGCTTCGATGGCAACAACCACGCGCGGATAATCAATGTGCGGGAAAAGACTCACAGGAAGACGCATCCCCGTCATGACACCGCCCAGAGTGAGCAGGATCACCGCGAGCCAGATTGCCCGAGAATTGCGAAACAGCGCGTCTTTCATTTGCCGGAACGCACTTTCATACCGTCTTCAAGCGCAGTGCCGCCCGAGGTGACCACAACCGCCCCGACTGCGAGCCCGGAGCGAATTTCGACTATCCCGTTTTCTTCCGCGCCTACGTCCACAACTTGCCGCTTGGCCAAACCTTTGGTCACGACGTACACAAAGGTCTCGCCGCCATCATCGAGCAGCGCAGTGTAAGGAATTGTGACGACTGCGGCAGTGCGATTGACGGTTACGACGCCGCGCAGAGCCTCGCCGCTGGCGATATCGGCCTGCGGCGGTAGCGGTGCATAAAGCGAAGCCAGCCGCGTAGTCGGATCGGCGACGGGGTCAACACTGGACACTGCAACGCTAAAGCCTGCGCTATCTGCTACGGGTGAGATACGGATGGGCGCTCCCCGGCTGATTCGGCGGGCAAGTGCGGGATCAATTCCGAACTTCGCGCGCGCGCCGTCTTCCGATGCAATCCGGGCAACAGGTGCGCCTGCCGCCATTAGATCACCTGTGCTTCCGCCAATCATTTGAACAGTACCAGAAACCGGTGCGCGTAAGGTCAAATTCCCTAATCGTCCCGCCAAACTCGACCTCGTTGCAGCCGCGCTCCCGGCAAGAGCCCGCGCACTTTCAACGTCGGCATCGCTCATCAGTCCGTCCGCCCGTAAACGTTTGGAACGCGCATAGGCTGCGCTTGCCTGTGCCGCATCATTTGCAGCGCGGTTCAGATCAAGCGCGGCATTGGGGCTTGGTCGGAGCGTCACGATTGCATCGCCTGCGCGCACCTGCGTTCCGGGGGCTGCGTGGATTGTCAAAATGCTTGCTTCAACCGGCGCGGATAGGCCGCGTTCGCCAGCCGACCCGGCGATGGCGGCGCCGTAAACCGTCAAAGTTTCAGCAGGCGCGCCAAGCGTTGCCGTAACGGTTTTAACCAATGCAGCGGGCTCTGCCGGCGGCTTTTCGGGGCTGCCCCCGGAACAGCCAGACAAAAAAATGCCGGGTATGAGCATTGCCCAAAATCTGTTCATTCCCAATTCCCCATCGGCGATCCTGTTAAAAGTTCGAGCGCAATCAATTGCTCGGCGATTGCTTGCGTTACATTCACCAACGCCAATTGCTTGTCGCGCAACGATTGTTCGGCTGTTTCGGCAGTTGCCAATGCCAGATCGCCGCGATTGGCTGCCCGGCGGGTTGACGCAGCAAAACGCTGAAGTCCCGGTAACTGCCTGATCAAATCAGTCCGCTGGTTTTTTACAATGGCGAGTCCCGACACAGCGGCAGCGATTTGCGCGCGCGTTTGAAAAAGGCGCGCTTCATACTCTGCCTTAAGTGCCGATCGCGTGGCCTGTGCAATCGCGATTCCACCGCGATTGCGGTTCCATACCGGCAGCGTGAAATTTACCGACGGACCAAGTAACTTGTTTCCGGTGTTGTCGCGCGTTCCAGTGATCGTGAGCGAAAGACCCGGAAACTGGTCAAGCACCGCTTTCCTGACTGCGGTCTCTTGCGACGCATACCCCGCTTGCAAAGCCTTCAAATCAAGACGCTCCGCGGTTGCAATTGCAAACAGGCGTTCGCTGTCGAGTGACGGGTCGGCCAACGGAAGGTCGGCCAATTGTAATTGCGATTCTGGTGGCAAACCAAGTAATCGATTGAGCTCCAGACGGGCCACCGCGCGGTCATTCGCTGACGATGCTGCCGCCGTATTTGCATCGACTGCTGCTAGACGCCGCGCCTCGACATCTTCGGCGCGAATATCGCCTCGGCCGGCAGCTCGGAGGCTCCGCGCCAATAGACTGTCCGCGCTGACCTTACTCAATTTGGACAATATTTCTGCCTGTCCAAGATAGGCAAAACGCACAGCCTCAATTCTGGCCTGACCGGCCGATTGCCACTCGGCCCAGGCAAGGTCGAGCCTGACCGCCTCAGCATCCGCCCTTGCCCCTGCCAAAACAGCCTTTCGGCTGCGCAATGCCGAAATGTCCAGACCAATCTGTCCCATGACCGCATCTAACGGGTCGGGACCGGATAATATGTGATCGATCCCTAAACCGATTGTCGGGTCGGGTAACAACCTTGCGGCAAACACTTGGGCATTGGAAACCCCGGCGCGAGCGCGTTGCGCTTTCAAATCCGGATTGTTCACCACGGCAATCACCGCGACGGCATTCAAATCCAAAGGTGCCGTAAGATCGACGGGGACGGGCTGGAGATAGGGCCTTTCGATTGCCGAGGTCAAAGCCGTCAGCGCTGCCAAATCGGTAGGTGCAATTGAGGCGTCTGTAGTCGTTAACGGGTCCGCTCTGTAGGTTGCACAGCCGCTCATCCCGACTGCCAAACAAAGTAGGCCGGGCCATGTAAGCGTGCGATGCGCAGGGCTTTCTTTGACCAAATTCACTCCAAACTATTGTCTATCAAAAGCATGGCGCTGTTGATTGGAAACCTGCAATCCATAGATCGGCTTGAAAAGGCCCTGCAAAGACATCTCCGTTAATCAAATTTCGGGAGTTGCCATCACATCACGTTTGGATACGGCAAGATACGACACCAAAGCTGTGATGACTACAAGGAATAATGCGCTAGTTCCGATTGTTCCCAACCCCAGTCCGCCGTTGGCTACAGGCTGCGATAGCAGATCGCCGCATGATGCGCCAAAGGGCCGCGTGAGGACATAGGCGATCCAAAAAGCCCAGATTGCGTTCAGTTTCAACGCGTAATGCGCCAGCGTGATCGCAGCAATGATTGCTGCGAAGATCAACGCAGAAATTGCGTATCCAAGGCCTAACTGTTCGGCAACTAGGTCCCCCGCCGCTGTGCCAAGAGCGAATGTGAAGAGAATAGTAAGCCAGTAAAATGCTTCGCGTCTGGTGGTAAAGATTGAGTGGATGGAGAGAGTCTTTTCGCTCGCATACCAGCCCGCAAATGTTGCAATAAGTGCCACGCTGAAAAATTCCGTGCTGGCAGTCAATGCGACGCCGAAATTATCGGTAAGATTATCGGTAATCAGGGTGCCGAAAATGCTAAGGGAAACAACTGCCAGCCAATATATCCAAGGCACGTAGCGCTTCTTCAAGAACTGGATAACAAGCGCGCCAGCCAGCAGCACACCCACTAGAATCGAAGTATTTGTCAGCCCGATGTGCAGGTTGAAAATCAGAAAATCCGCTGCGGTCTCGCCAACAGTCGTTGCCAAGATTTTTATCACCCAGAAGAATAGGGTTACTTGGGGCACCTTGCTCAACATTTGGGGTGATGCACTGGTTGAAAAATGATTCACATCGAACTCCTTAAATCGCACGCTATGCTACTCGGGCCGGCGCATCTTTCTGGTAAAATCGACAATGAGGGCTTAACGGCTGGTCCTGCACATTTTCCGGTACGAATTCTTCTCGGGACATTTTTGATATGTCGGCGATAGTCGCACGAAAATAAGAGTCTTGTCGCAAACCTGCTTGGGATAGCGATTTGGTGACAGGCTTTGTCTGCATATTTGATTCAGCCACGCGCTCAGCTGACTGGGCACTTTGCAGCAACGATAATATCGACAGCGTGGTGGCAACTATTGCCGCGCGCAAGAATTTCATGATGTGCGCTGCAATTCATATAGTATGCCATAACCGACATGGTCGGAAAGCATTGTTCCATCGCGTTCCAGGCCGAAAGGAATGTCAAACCTTGTCGCGGTGATGTTGCCGCCCAGCCCTGCGGCATAAAATTGCCAGTCGCGTCCGCGTTCGACGACATAGTCTGCCAGACGATCCACTTTCCGGCCCTGCAATATCGCGGCCGCCATACAGTTTTGGAGTGCGCTCCGAACGGGAAAAGCGGACCATTTCTTTGTCCCTTCATCAAGCAAGTAGCTTCGTCTAGCGCTCGAGCTAGCATTAAAATCGCCTGCGAAAATAATGGGCAGATTGGGGTCGCGGTTCGCTGACAGGAAGGCATCTATAGCAGCGACTTGCAGCTGATAGGCATAAAGTGAGCGTAATTGCGAAACCCCCGACGCCCGTTTTGAATTCATATGCGTGGTGGCAATGGTCACGGGGGTATTGCTTCCCGGTATTGCGACGGTGACAAGCAGCACGCCTTTATTGGCGAGGCAGTCATAACCGGCGCAGGCAAAAGAAGGAAATGCTCCGCGCTTGACCGAAAGA
>JANMJX010000264.1:0-3530 GCA_031371575.1 Sphingomonadales bacterium | reverse complement strand
GCCACCGTTCCAAGCGTGATTTGTTGGCGCGACGGAGTCAGCACCGGAAGGTTGATTATGTCGTCCAGACTGTCGCGTATTTCGCGGGGGTAGCGCACGTTTATTGGGTAGCGGGCCAGCCCTTCGACGGTTTGCCCGATGACCTCGCCGCCGATTGCTCCCGATACAACGGCCTGCACATCGGCGACATTCATACCGTAGCGCGCTGCCTCCGCGCGATTGATGGCGACATCAATGTAGCGTCCACCCGAAAGTCGTTCGGCAAGCGCCGAGCTAATCCCCGGCACGGTCTTTGCCACCGCCTCAATTTCACGCGCGGTTCGGTCAATCTCGTCGAGGTTCGCGCCGGACACCTTTATACCGATGGGGCTTTTGATACCTGTTGCCAGCATATCAATCCGGTTACGGATGGGCGGTATCCAGAAATTGGCGAGTCCAGGGACTTTCACCACCTCATCCAGCGCGTCGATGAGTTTGTCCTGTGTCATGCCTGCGCGCCATTCGCTCTTAGGCTTGAACCGGATCGTGGTTTCGAACATTTCGAGCGGAGCCGGATCGGTTGCGGTATCGGCGCGCCCCGCCTTGCCGAATACGCTTTCGACCTCCGGCACAGTTTTGATGAGGCGGTCGGTTTGCTGGAGAAGCATCGACGCTTTAGCCGTCGAAATCCCCGGCAAGGCCGAAGGCATATACAACAAATCACCTTCGTTCATTTGCGGCATGAACTCGCCGCCGGTCTGGGTGATTGGCCACAGGCTTGATGCGAACACTAATCCAGCAATCAGCAGCGCCTGTTTTGGCTTCTCTAAAACCCAATCGAGCGCGGGACGATAAATACGGCTTAGCCAGCGGTTGATCGGGTTGCTGTCCTCGGCGGGTATCTTGCCCCGGATGAGCCAGCCCATCAGCACCGGAACGAGTGTGATCGAAAGAATCGCTGCTGCCGCCATTGCATATGTCTTCGTAAACGCCAGCGGCGCGAACAATCGTCCTTCCTGCCCTTGCAAAGAGAAAATGGGAATGAACGAGAAGGTGATGATAAGCAGGCTGAGGAACAAGGCCGGCCCCACTTCGGCAGCTGCATCGGTGATGACCCGCCAACGTTCTTCGCCTTTCAGTTCCTTATCGGGATTATCATGCGCCCAGCGTTCCAGATGCTTATGCGCGTTCTCGATCATGACAACCGCCGCATCAACCATTGCGCCAATGGCAATCGCAATGCCGCCGAGCGAAAGGATGTTGGCGTTCAGCCCTTGCACCCGCATAACGATGAACGCGATCAGAATGCCAAGCGGTAGCGTGAGAATGGCAACGAAGGCCGAGCGCGCGTGCCAGAGGAACAGCACGCAAACGAGCGCGACGATGGCAAATTCCTCGAACAATTTTGACGTGAGATTCTCGACCGCGCGGTCGATGAGGCCCGAACGGTCATAAGTGGTGACAATCTCGACCCCCTTGGGAAGACCAGCCTTCAATTCTGCCAGTTTATCCCGCACACCCTCGATCACTTCCCGGGCATTCTTGCCTTGGCGCATGACGATCACGCCGCCTGCAACTTCGCCTTGTCCGTTGAGTTCAGCAATACCGCGCCGCATATCGGGACCGATTTGCACCGTCGCGACATCGCCAATCGTAACAGCTATGCCGCCAGACGCGCTGCGCACCGGTACCGCACGGAAATCGTCCAGCGTTTTGAGATAGCCGGTGGCGCGCACGACATATTCGGCTTCGGCCATTTCGACGACGGAGCCGCCGGTTTCCTGATTGGCGCGTTTCAGCGCGTCCGATATTTCGCTCGCGGTCACGCCATAGGCGGCAAGTTTCTGCGGATCGACCACGACTTGATATTGCTTCACCATCCCGCCGATGCTCGCCACTTCAGCCACGCCGGGAACGGCCTTCAACTCATAACGGAGGAACCAGTCCTGAATGCTGCGCAGTTGTGATAGATCATGCCGTCCGCTTTTATCCACGAGCGCATATTCGTAGATCCAGCCAACACCGGTCGCATCAGGGCCAAGCGAGGCGGTGGCGCCTTCTGGCAAACGCCCTTGCACTTGGCTGAGATATTCGAGAACGCGGCTTCGTGCCCAATAGAGATCGGTGCCATCTTCAAACAGCACATAGACAAAGCTGTCGCCGACGAACGAATAGCCGCGCACAACGCGCGCGCCCGGAACCGAGAGCATCGTAGTCGTGAGTGGATAAGTGACCTGATTCTCGACAATTTGCGGCGCTTGGCCGGGATAGGTCGTGCGGATGATAACCTGCACATCGGAGAGATCGGGCAGTGCATCGACCGGCGTTGTCCGCACCGCGCCAATACCGACGACAGTCAGGACGAGTGCCGCAACCACAACCAGTCCACGCGCCTTTACCGACCAGCGGATTATCGCTTCAATCATTGGGCACCACCGAGTGGGCGGACTGCAATGCCCGTCAGGCTCGCTTCGGAATCGAGCAAGAACTGCCCAGATGCGACGACTTTTTCGCCAACCGCCAAGCCTTCGATTATTTCGGTCTGTCCGCCACCTTCGCGGCCGGTGCGAACTTCGGCGGGATGATAGCGGCCATCGCCCATTGCCAGCATCACGATCGTGCGTGCGCCGGTGCGGCTGACAGCTTCACTTGGCACCAGCAGCGCGGGCCTTGCGTCACCCCCAAGCGTTACATTTGCAAACATGCCAGGACGAAGCCTACCGCCACGATTGGCAAGCTCAATACGCACAGTGAGCGTGCGGCTATCGGCCTGCGCGGTTGGCAGGATGGCAATGACCCGTCCGCCAAATGTCTCGCCGGGAAACGCGGTGAGCGTGGCGCTGCCACTTTGCCCGACACGCACTGCACCTGCTTGGGCTTCCGGAACAGCGGCATTGAGCCATACCGTTCCCAGTCCAGTCACTTGCGCCAAGGTTTGGCCTTGACTCAAAGTCACTCCAGCCCGCGCATCCAACGTCTGGATCACGCCCGAAATCGGCGAGGTGATCGTAATTGTTCCGTTTGTTCGTCCGCTGAGTTCAACGCTGGAAATCAACCCCTCCGACATTCCCATCAGCCGCAGCCTTTGCCGTGCTGCGGCTGTCAGGTCTGGGCGACCAAGGCGTTTGACGCTTAAAAACTCGGTCTGTGCACCGCCCCATTCGGGTAACTGCACATCGGCGATTGGCGCACCTGCCCGCACAATATCGCCGGGTGCGCGGGCATAGACGCGAGAAACGAAACCACCCGAGCGCGCCTGAATGATTGCCACATCGCGTTGATTGAAATCAACGCTCCCGGCGATGTTAAGGGTTGCAGCGAGACTTCCCATTTGAGCTGCCACGACGCGGATGCCCAAATTTTGCATTGCTGAAGGGTCAATGGTTACGCCTGCTGTAGCACCTACCGCTGCGCCGCCGCTGTCAGCATATTTGGGTTCGAGTTCCATATCCATAAAGGGCGATTTTCCGGGCTTATCGAACTTTTGCTGCGGAAACATCGGGTCATAGTAATAGAGCACTTCACGGCCATCGGCGCTTGTCGTGGTCTCA
>JANMJX010000257.1:0-2728 GCA_031371575.1 Sphingomonadales bacterium | reverse complement strand
TATGCTGGTGGCTTCCTTAATCCGGACGAGACGATTAATCCCAAGCTTCTGAAAAAGCAGTGATTTTGGGACATTCGGGATATAAAACATGAATTTAAATAATATTTCTGCATGGTCCATTCGCAACCCGGTGGTGCCGATTGTATTGTTCGTCGCGCTCACCATTGCTGGCGTCATGTCATTCATGAATATGGACGTGCAAAATGATCCCGATATCGAATTTCCGGTCGTTGTGGTTTCCATTTCGCAGCCTGGCGCTGCTCCAACCGAAATTACCACGCAGATAACGCAGAAGGTCGAATCTGCGATCCGCAGTGTTCAGGGCGTCCGCAACATTGATGCGGCCTCAAGCGAAGGCAACACGACGGTGAGCGCCGAGTTCGAAATCGGCGACGACATCAACGCTGCCGTGAGCGAAGTGAAAAATGCGGTCGACCAGATTCGCAGCGATCTGCCGGACGGCATTTTGGAACCGCAGATTTTCAAAGTCGCAACCTCAAGTGACCCAATTGCCTATTTCGCCGTCGAAGCCAGCGACATGACGCTGGAGCAGCTTAGCTGGTTCGTGGACGATACCGTTGCGCGCCGTTTGCTTTCGGTCGAAGGCATGGCTTCTGTCAGCCGCAATGGCGGCGTGAACCGCGAAATCCGTGTTGTTCTTGACCCAGCGAAAATGCAGTCGCTCGGCGTGAGCGCCAGCCAGATCAATGCCGTGCTGCGTCAGCAGAATATCAACGCATCAGGTGGACAGTCGCAGATCGCCGGCTCGCGCCAGTCGGTTCGCGTTCTGGGCAACTCAACCGACGCCTTTGCACTCAGTCAGACACAGATCAGCCTTGGCGCCGGACGATCGATCAAGCTCGCCGATGTGGCCGAGGTAACCGATGGGTTCAGCGAGCAAAAGGCCATGGCCTTTGCAGGCGGCAAGCAAGTTGTCACCTTCGGCATGTCACGTGCCAAGGGCGCATCCGACGTCACCGTATTTGATGAAGCCATGAAGAAAATGGCCGAAATCAAAAAGGAAAATCCCGGCATCAATTTCATCACACTGTTTAACAGCGTCGATTATACCAAGGGGCAGTATAAAAGCTCCATGGCATCGATGATCGAAGGCGCGTTGCTGGCCATCGTGGTTGTGTTCCTGTTCCTGCGCGACTGGCGCGCAACCATCATTTCCGCGATTGCCATTCCGCTGTCAGCGATTCCGACATTCTGGTTCCTCGATTTGCTTGGCTTTACGCTCAACACCATGTCGCTACTGGCGCTTGGCCTGGTCGCAGGTGTGCTGGTCGATGACGCGATTGTGGAGATCGAGAACATCGTCCGGCATATGCGTATGGGCAAATCGGCCTATCAGGCATCGATCGACGCGGCTGACGAAATTGGCCTGGCTGTTGTCGCGACAACTTTTTCGATTGTTGCCGTGTTCCTGCCGGTTGGCCTGATGCCAGGTGTTGCCGGCCAATATTTCAAGAATTTTGGTCTAACGGTTGTGGCTTCTGTTCTGATGAGCCTTGCCGTTGCGCGGATGATCACGCCTATGATCGCAGCGTACTTTCTAAAATCGAGTGGTATAGCCGAACATGGTGAAGCGGGCTGGATCGACAGATATATGAAGATACTCCGTTGGTCGCTTGGCCACCGCCGCTGGATGATGGGCATTGGTGCAATGGCACTAGGGCTAACCATCGCGTTGTTCATCATTCTGCCAAAACAGTTCTTCCCCGATGGCAACACAGATTTCAGCCGCATTCGCATTGAAATGGTTCCCGGAACTACGCTCGAGCGCACACGTGAAATTGCCAGCGAGGCCGCAGCGATTGTTGAAAAGCAGCCTGAGGTCGAAACGGCGTTGCAAAGCGTGCGTGAAGGCAGTGCGAACATGTTCATCACCTTGAAAAAGGAACGTGCGCGCACCAGCCAGCAGTTTGAAGAAGACCTTACGCCGCAGCTCACCAAAATCGCCGATGCGCGTGTGACATTCCAGGCCAATGGCCCAGGCGGAGGTGGCTCGGGCCGCGACGTGTCGGTCATGCTGTCGGGATCGGATCCCAGGAAGCTTGACCAGACCGCAGCAACGCTGGTCGAGCAGATGAAGACTCTGCCGGTACTGCGCGCGCCGCGTATCTCGGCGGATTTGCAGCGTCCTGAGTTGATCATTACGCCACGCACCGACCTTGCTTCGCAATTGGGTGTGTCGACCGTAGCGCTCAGCCAGACAATCCGAATCGCGACACTTGGTGATATTGACCAAAACAGCGCCAAATTCTCGCTGTCTGACCGTCAGATACCTATTCGCGTCATGCTTGCTAGGGAATCGCGTGAAAGCCTTGACGTCATTCGTAATCTGCCTGTTCCACTTGCATCTGGTGGATCGGTTCCGCTGTCGCGTGTCGCCGATATCAGCTTTGGTGCTGGTCCAACCTCGGTTCAGCGCCGGAACCAGAATTTCCGCATTTTTATTGGCGCCGATTTTGCGCCGGGTATCGTGTCTTCCGACGCGGACAAGAAAATTAACGAACTGCCCATCATGAAAAATCTGCCAACTGGCGTATCCCGCGCGCCCTTTGGCAGTCAGGAATGGGAGCAGGAAATGCAGCATGACTTCCTGGTCGCGCTGATTTCCGGAACGTTGCTGGTATTTGCGGTTCTGGTCCTCCTGTACCATCGCTTCATGTCGCCGTTGGTGAACATGGGCTCGCTGCTGCTTGCCCCATTGGGCGGGCTG
>JANMJX010000251.1:0-5973 GCA_031371575.1 Sphingomonadales bacterium | reverse complement strand
CCATGCTCGATGGAATCCGCGCCCGCAGCCAGAGCGGCGTCAATGCCATCATCACCATGGGCGTGTACCGCGACTTTCTTGCCGTAGAGATGTGCAGTGTCGACAAGTGCCTTTACTTCGTCATCGAAAATTTGTCGGCCTAAACCCGAACCAATACGGCTATTGACGCCACCGGTCGTCGCAATCTTTATAACGTCAACGCCACGCCTGATCTGCTTACGCACCGCCTCGCGGCAACTTTCGACACCATTACACAGATTTTCCTGACCGATGCTGCCGTGTAGGTCTTCCGCGACGGAGAGCGTCGAGTCCATATGACCGCTGGTGGTCGAAATCGCGCGCCCGGCATCAATGATACGCGGTCCGGGCAACTCCCCTGCAGCAACTGCATCACGCAGAGCAAGTGTAGCTCCGCTGTCATCACCCAAGTTACGCACGGTCGTGAAGCCAGCCATCAAGGTCTTCTTAGCATTGCCAGCGGCGCGATAGGCAGCGCGCGCCGGGCTGTCGGTCACCCTCTCAATCAAAGCTGCATCACCGCCTGCGTCACTATCCAAATGCACATGGCTGTCGATCAGGCCAGGCAAGACAAACCGATCTTTCAGATCGATCAATGTTGCGCCCGCTGGGCCAGGTTGAAAGCCGGTCAGGATTTCAGCGACCTTGCCATTGCGGATGATAACTGTGGACGGTCCGCGCGGTGCACTGCCGGGACGGTCAAGCAACTGCCCAGCATGAATAACGGTCACCTGATCGACTGGCTGCGCAGCCAAAGGCGCCGTTGCTAAAAATGCTGCAGCGACCGAAACGAAAACAAGTTTCTTCATGTGGCTTAATCTCCCCTGTTTGCACGCTGGCGCGCGCCCTTTGGTGGCGGGTCCTGCGGCGGCCCTGCAAAACATTGTGCAACTGCCATCCATTGATGCGCGACTTCGCCATTCACTTCAAGCACGGTGTCAACGATATTGCGACATTGCGTGACCACTTGGCAAAACTCTGTAGCGGTGCCGGTTATCATACCGCTCTCCGACTCTTCACCATATTGCCAAATTACTCCCGAAGGGGCTTGAAGGCGCAAAAACGGCATTGGACCCGGCGGCTCCATGCGGCGGTTTTTCCATGTAAAGCCCCATGTGTTCACGCCCAAGCGTACAATATTGGCTATCCGGTCAGTATCAAGCCGCTCGACGCCAAGCACGTCATATATGGCTTGTGCATGCGCCCATGTTTCCATCAAACGCGCCGTGATCGAGCTTAAAGCGCTCATTTCTGGCCCAACCCATTTCACACGCAGCTTGGGGTCAGCGGCAGCGAATGCTCCGGCGATTTGCGTGGCGCGCTTTATCCATGCATTTTTTAAATCATGACCAGACAAATCATTCAGATATGCTGCTTCAAATTCGGGCAACTTGCCGCCGCGCACACCAGCCATCATGGCAGAAATGAACGCCCCGAATGCTGTTTCGTCGCGCAACGACAGGTCCGCGGCAATGTTCCAAACGTGCAAATGCCTAAGAATATTGTTAATCGTCCAACCTTTGAACTGGGTCGGCGTGTCGAAATCGGTTTCGGCCAAAGGTGCCAGCAACGCAAAAAGCGCGGCACTTTCATCGAGAAAATCAGTCGCCTGTTGCATAACTATTCCCGCTCATCATTCCGCAATTGCCAATAGGCAAAAATAGCATCCTGTAGCTTGCGGATGTGCGCCTGTGCTTGAGGCCCGGTCCATTCACCCTGATAGTCGGTCCTGCCCGTCCACCAGCCTTGTCCGGGAAGGCCGTCCCCCTCGCGCACGACGAGCACGGCAAGTGCCGGCGCGCCTTCCGCAATCGTAACCTGGTCTATTTTGTCCAACGTCTTGCACACCGCGCGCATCTTCGGCCGTGTGAAACGAAAACCCAGGTTTAACAGAAGCTCCGAATAGCTGATCGCGCGCCCCTCACGCGCGCACTGTTCCAGCAGTTTCTTTATGCGCGCAACATCATGCAGTGCGGAAAGGTCCGCAGCTGGATCGTGGAGGAATTCTTCAAGAACCGAGTCCAAGCCAGCTCCTACAGATAGTCGTTGCGCAACGCGTTGATGATAACATAAAACTCGTTCATCACTTCGTCGATGATCTGCTTTGCGGGTTTCACAGAGTCGATGCGTCCGGCAACTTGGCCGGAAAGGGCAATAGCGGCCTCCATGTCGCCTCCGAAATACAGGTCAAGCACACCACGCATTTCGCCCATGATGTTATCCGTTGGCTCCAGATCGAGCTTTGTCGTCCGCTCGGTGCGCAAGGCACGCAGGGCTGGGCCTGGCCCATGGCGGTTAAGGAAAAGCGTATCGGTCTCCTTTGCGCCGATGATCGCATCCTTCCAGTTATGGTGCACCGGAGATTCAGCAGCGCTCACCATCCGCGTTCCCATTTGCACCGCCTCTGCACCAAGCGCGAATGCCGCTGCCATGGTCCGACCACAGACGATGCCACCAGCGGCAACGATGGGGACGTCCACTTTGCTGCGAATAAGCGGCAGAAGCACCATCAAGGCGACGTCCTTCGGATTTTTAAAACCTCCGCCTTCGCCGCCTTCAACAACGAGACCGTCAACGCCTGCATCAATCGCCTTTAGGGCGCCCGCGAGCGTGGGAACGACATGGAACACCGTAAGCCCTGCGGCCTTCAAGGGAGCGCAATATTTGTTTGGGTCGCCTGCTGAGGTCGTGACAAATTTGATCCCCTGATCGACCACAAAATCGACAATGCCCGGGTCACGCACAAAAGCCTGTGCAATATTGACCCCAAATGGCTTGTCCGTCAGTTCGCGCATCTTAATGATTTCGGCGCGTACCTCGTCCAATTGCCCCGAAGAAGTTTCAATAATCCCAAGACCACCCGCGTTCGATACGGCGGACGCCAATTGCGCACGCGCGATCCAACCCATCGGGGCCTGAATGATGGGATATTCGACCCCAAGCAGCTCAGTCATCCGGTTCTTCATCGGTTTCATTTTGTATGGCGTCCAATCTCGCTGGTGCGGATATTCAACTGGCCAGAGAGGCCTGCCTTGCGATGGGTCTCTATGGCTTGATACTCGGGCGACGACACCATTTGTTGCATTGCTAACAACGAGGGATATTCCACTAGCGCAACCATATCCCACAGGTCGTCGACCTCACCAATCATCAGCCCGGTCACAGGACCAGCATAAATCTGGCGACCACCGACAGCCGCAAGGCACGCCTGAATCGATTTACCATAACGGGCATATGCTTCAGCCCCAGAAAGGTCGGCCTCACTGCCATCCGGATATTCGGCAGACGCCTTGAATTTCAGCAAATTGACCATGACGAAAGGCCCATCTTCGGGACCGCCGAAAAACGATGAGATCTGTTCCATCGACGGAAACATCGCGTTTTCTACGCGCATAGCCACCTAACTCCCCCAAAGGTTTAATCATGTGCTTAAATCACTATTAGGGCGTTGTAAAAGCGAATGTGCATGGAAAAAATACCCATGACGGGAACACCTGAGTTTTACCGGAAATTGTCCCCCGGACAATTTCTTGGTCCGAAAAACTGGTGGGCGATACAAGGTTCGAACTTGTGGCCCCACCCGTGTGAAGGGTGTGCTCTACCACTGAGCTAATCGCCCGTCTGTTCAGACAGACGCGGGCCTCTGCCATAGGCCTAGGACGTTGGCAAGGTTTACGAAACGATTTTGATGTGCGGTTCGGCAACTTTTTGCGCAACCGAGACCTTGCCCAAGCCAACAAAAATAGCATCTATTATCTGCGCAAGTTTTTCGACTTTGAGCTTTGACGCGATGTAAAAAAGCGATTCCGGGTTCGTGTAGCACTGCACCATCTGGTTGATCAGTGATACCGTCTCATCAATCGAGAGACCCTCGAAATACCCCTGCTCCATCGCTTCTGCGACAATGAGTGAGAGATAATGGTCGCCAAGGTCGACATAGCCGCGCACAACCTCGATATTTTGCTCGCCTATCTCAAGGTAGCTTTTCAGCAAATCTGGTTCAGCTTCAAATTGTTCGACCATGGCCAGATATCTTCGGGCAAAATATTCGTACATTTTGTCGCGAACAGGTAGGTCAGATTCGGTAACCTCAACCATGATAAGGATTTTTTCGGCGAAGAAACGCTCGGCCACAGCCTCAAGTAGCGCCTCTTTATTGTCAAAAAAGCGATACAGGTTGGAAGGCGACATTCCCGCAGCGGCTGCCAAGTCGGTCATTGAAATATCGACCGCACCCCGCTGTCTAATGAGGTCATCTACAACATCCAGCAGCACGGCTCTTCCAGCTTCGATGTCGGTTTGCGGGCGCGCCATATCATGTCCTGTATTATGTATGCATAACAGTTTTATGATATATTATAGATTATTTCAGTTTTCAATCCAGTCAAATGTAAAATGTCCCTGTGGCCTGTCGTGCTGCTCAGTATCATTTTGGTCAACCAACCCCGAAAGCGTCAATCCAAGCAAGCGCACGCCCATTTCAACAGGCAGAATCTGATCAAGCAAAGCATGACCGAGCTGAGCAACCGCTGTTTGATCGGCAAGTATATTCGCAACCGTGCGCGATCGCGTGATTGTTCGAAAATCGGAATAGCGTGCCTTGAGCACCAATGTCTTGCCCTGCGCCTGATGACGCTCGATTCGATCCCAGACAATTTCGACAATTTCGTCGAGCGCGTCACGCAATTCGGCTTCGCTGCGCTTGTCGTCAAAATAGGTGCTCTCCGCTCCTATGGATTTGCGCACAGCATTTGCATTGACCGGGCGATGGTCAATGCCGCGTGCGGCTTGAAAAAGATAGCCGCCCCAGGTTCCGAAATGTTCCGCTAGCCACGCTTCATCCCTGTGCGCGAGATCGGCGCCTGTGTGCACCCCAAGCTTAGCCATTTTCTCAGCCGTGCGTGGACCAACGCCATGGAACCTGCGTACTGGCAGACTGGCGACGAAATCGGGCCCTTGTTCGGGCAGGATAACACACAAGCCATCAGGTTTATTCTGGTCGCTCGCCAGCTTAGCAATGAACTTGTTGTAACTCACACCGGCGCTGGCCGTCAGCCCGGTTTCCTGCAGGATCGCGGCGCGAATGGCCTTGGCAATTTTTACGGCCGAGCCAATTCCCTGCTTGTCATGGGTGACGTCGAGATAGGCTTCATCCAGCGATAGCGGTTGAATGATGTTGGTATGCCGAGCAAATATATCCCGGATCTGGCGGGACACAGCTTTGTAGGCCTCGAAACGCGGCTTGACGAATATAAGATCTGGGCATTGGCGCTGCGCCGTTACGGAAGGCATGGCGGATCGCACGCCAAATGCCCGCGCCTCATAGCTAGCTGCGGCGACAACACCGCGTTTCGATGATCCGCCCACGGCCACCGGCTTTCCGCGAAGATCGGCGTTATCCCGCTGTTCCACACTGGCGTAGAATGCGTCCATGTCCACGTGGATGATCTTGCGCATGGGCAGGAAAAGAAAAGGACTGCGACCCCTTTTCTTTTTCTTCAGAGGTGCAGCGTGAGCGTGCCGAAGAGCTGGCGGCCGCTGGCCTGCTGGGCGAGGAAAGTGCCGGGGAAGAACGGCGCGTCGGTGACCTGGTTCAGCACGCGCTCGTCGGTGAGGTTGGTGCCGCCGAGCGCCACCGACCACAGGCCGCCGACCGGCGCGAAGCCCATGCGCGCGGAATACTTCATGTACGCCGGCTGGTGCGTGGCCGGGTCGAGGTCGGTGTCGGTGAACTGGTCGCCCTGGAACAGCGCATCCACCGCCAGCGTCGCCGCGTAGTCGCCGAACAGGAAGGTCAGCTGCGGCGTCAACGTGGCGGTCTGCTGTGGCGCGAACGCGATGCGCTTGCCGGCAAGATCCTGCTTGACGCCGATGCCCTGGCTGATGGGCGCGGGCGCGCCGTCGTAGGCGTCGTACTTCGCGTCGAGCAGGCCGGCCGAGCCGATCAGCTTCAGC
>JANMJX010000246.1:0-1920 GCA_031371575.1 Sphingomonadales bacterium | reverse complement strand
AAGATGTTTTGCCACAAGCGAGTCAATCGCTGGCCCAAGCTGCGGTGTCAGGCCGACATGCGTTTCGAGCTGAAGGCCGTGGATGATGAATTCCAAGTCAACCAGCCCGCCGGGCAAGAGCTTTACATCGAGGTCGCCCTTGGGCGGTTTATGCGCAGCCATCTCCTTGCGCATCGACGCGATGTCCTGCCGGAGTTTGTCCTGATCGCGCGGCGTGCGCAGAACATGCGAGATGATGTCCGCGACCTGCGCGCGTGCACCAGCGGAACCAAACAGGACCCGCGCCCGCGTCAGCGCCATATGCTCCCATGTCCACGCATTTTCGCGCTGATACTGGTCAAAGCTTTTGACCGACGCGCACAGCAAACCGTCGGCGCCCGACGGACGAAGCCTTGTGTCCACCTCGTACAGCGCGCCTGAAGCCGTTGGTACCGACATCGCGGCAATCACGCGTTGCGCCAGCCGGTTGAAATATTGAGTCGCGCCAAGCACGCGCTGGCCATCGGATTCGGCCAGATGGTCGCCGGTGAACAAAAGAATGAGGTCAAGGTCCGACGCGTGTGTCAGGGCTTCTCCGCCGAGCCTGCCCAGCGCCAGGATGACCAATTCGCTGCCGGCTATCCTGCCATGTGCCTTTTCAAATTCGGCCACCGTGGCTGCCGTCAGCGTCTGCAACGCAGCCTCCGCCAGATGCGCATAGCTGCGCGCGATATCGAGCGCGTCGCTTCGTCCCTCGATAAGCTGCACGCCCAATGCGAAGCGCTTTTCGCCGACATAGTCGCGCACGATATCGAGCGTCGATTGATAGTCCGCGTCCCCAATCCGCCGCTCCATCGCTGCCTCCAGCGCGGCGACGTCGCCGGGCAAGTGCATGGCGCTGGTGTCAATGAGCGCGTCGAGATAGCGGCTCTGGCGGCCAAGGTCGTCGGCCAGCGTTGGCGCATAGCTCAATATATTGCCGACAAGTTGCAGCAGGCCGGGGCGTGCCTCAAGCAGCCTGAAGACGTTGATCGCGCTTGGCATGGCTTCGATCATATTGTCGAAACGGGCAATCGCGCGGTCGGGATCGGGCGCTTTCGCAAGCGCTGCCATGATTGCGGGCAACACCGCCTCGAAGGCGTCACGCGCCGATGCGCTGCGGATGGCGCGGATCTTTCCGCTGCGCCAACGCTTCATCCGCTGCATCACCGCTGCCGGGTCGGCATAGCCCAGATCGGTCAATTGCTCCTCAAGCGGCAGGCCGTCATCCGCCAATCGTGGGCCTTCGCTGCCGCCGGCATCGACCATTCGGTCATAGATGGCTGCCACCTGCGCCGTCACTGGCCGGATCGCCTTGATAAGCGCGTCGGCATCCGCCAGCCCGTGCAGGCGCGCGACGGCGTCGGCGGTTTCCCGGTTCTGGGGGATTTCATGCGTCTGGCGGTCGCTGTGCATTTGCAGGCGATGCTCGAATGTCCGCAACATGATATAGGCCGATGACAAGGTATCGGCCTCTTGCGGGGTGATCGGACCAGCCAGCGCCAAAGCTGCCAAGGCGTCACTGGTATCTGCCATGCGCAAACCTGGGTCGCGGCCGCCATGGATGAGCTGATGCGCCTGCGCGAAAAATTCGCATTCCCTGATGCCGCCATGGCCACGCTTCAGGTCAAAGCCCAGACCCATTTTCTGCCCCTTGGCATAATGGTCACGGATCTGCGCCGTCATCGCAGTGATATTTTTCAACTGCCCGAAATCGAGCGACTTGCGCCAGATGAACGGCTGGATGGCGCCGAGGAAATAATCGCCAAGGCTGCGGTCGCCAGCGCAGACACGCGACCGGATGAACGCGGCTTGCTCCCACGCCAAAGCGCTCGATTCATAGTAACTGATTGCTGCCTCCACGGGGAGGACAATCGGGCTGACCTCAGGCGAGGGGCGAAG
>JANMJX010000224.1:0-2496 GCA_031371575.1 Sphingomonadales bacterium | reverse complement strand
AAGTTGCCATATCAATCTCCGTGAAGACGCCATTGGCCGGTCGTGGGCCAGGGCAGCGGAAGCGGGGTGAGGACGACACGGCCAAGCCCCATATGGGCGTGGACTGCGCCTTGCTGCGTCAGCACCGCAAAGTGCACCTGCTGCGGACCAGGGTGCAGCATGATGATATCGCCTGCGACCATTGTCGCGTCGTCAACGGCCCGGAAGATATCCGCACGGAAAAAGGCATGCGCAACCTGTTCGAAATCCCCGCGCACCTGCGTATAAGCGGGAATGGCTGGTCGATACCCCGCCGCACAAAGGCAGTTGTCCAAAAGTCCGACGCAATCCAGTCCGCTGTCCCGCGACCGGCCATTCAGGCGAAATGGCGCACCCAACAGGCGCACTGCGCACGCAGCCATTTGCAACGGGCGATGACTGCGCGCTGTGTGAACCCTAATTTGCACCGGGATATCTGGTCAGAAGGTCATTTCCGGGCAGATAGGGCTCGCCGCGAAAATTGACGCCATTGCCGAAACGGCCCGCACAGGTCGCCATGCGCTTGTCGCAGCCCTCGATTATCTCCATCAGGTCACCTGGTTTCGCTTCGGCAAAAGGCGCGCGGTGCAACAGGATATCGGCGCCTTCATTATCGGCAATTTTCGCGTGTAGTCCGGTATTGGTCCCGGACAGCCATCGCAATTCGCCATAGGCCAGATGCCCATCGGGAACGGGCGCAGATATCACCGATATCCGGTTGTCGTCGACATCTGAAACCACCGCCAGATGGCGAAACCGTTCGCGGTTCAGGCCGCAGGCAGCATCGCAAAATCGTGCCCGGCAGGAGGGTGAGGTTTGCGGCGCCACGGCCTTGTCGAGCCGCGACTGCAGGCCAATCAGTTCGGCTTCAAAGGCGTCGTCGGTATAGGACACGGCCCCCAACTCGCCCGCTGCCAATACGCGTTTTCCCGCAGCAGGATCTGTCCAGTCGAACAGGAAAACTTCCAGATAGGCCCCATCCCATCGTCCCGCGGCAAGGTCATCCGCCCGGATCAAGTCCGACGTCAGCGCGCCTGATACATCAAGCCCGTCGCGATCAAGGCCGCTGCTCTGGACGATTGTCGTTGGCCGAATCCCCGGACTTGCATGCAGCCATATCCCGTCATGCTGCACATCGGCATCATGCGATGTGAAGCCAAGTGTTACGCCGTCCGCACGCTCCAGCCGCCAGCCATAAGCGACGCTTGTCAACGCGCCGTCCATCCACGCATCCGTCATTCCGCTTCCCGGATTTCCACAAGTGAAACGCTTGGCATATCGCCTGCGCCAAAGGTCGCGCGGGCCAGATCAAGGCGGTCATTGGCAAAACGGACGGGCACATCGAAGTGAAAGCCCGCCCTTATCTCCGCACCGACCGGTGGGGCTGCCAAAAACGCTATGTTGCCGCCCGATGCGAGCGACCAGCCAGTTGCCCTTACACTATCAACCGCGACCATCACGGTTCCAGCCACCGGGCGCGTGATGCGGCGAACCTGGCCATCGTGCCCGTAGGTCTTTATCAGCGGAAAGCGCGTCCGCACGCCGTCGCCGACCCCAAGCTTCTGGTCCAGCATATTGGGCGTCCCGGTCATATCGTTCGAACTGTTGTCAAACGGGTCAGTAAAACGGAAACCCACCGCTGGCCCGCGCCGCGCGCGGAAAAAGGACAGCAGCTGGCCAAGCTCGCTCTCCGACCGCACGCCAGGCGCAACGTCGTAGCTGAGCCGCGCATTGTTCCAGCTGCTGTTGCGGCGTTCATGCCCCGAAAGCGTGGTGACGACATTGGTCGAAAACGCGGCCGTCACCTCCGCCTCACGCCCGATCTCCAGCGGGAAAAGCACATCTTCAAATGCCTCCATCTCGCCCTCCTTTGGTCCAATTTGAAAGTGCGTGAAACCATCGCGCGCGATCTGGGGCAGCGCCCAGATAAAGGTTGCCGCGGTGCCGCGCGCGCGGCTGTGCGCTGCGGCAATGTCGATCTCGTGATATTGGGCCTTGTCGGCTGGCCGAAGGACAAAGCCTGCGAAATAATGCTGATCGGTAATCTGATAGCCCAGTCGTTCCGCCATGAGGGGAACCGTGCGTTGCGTGGCGCCATGATTGCCTGTTGTGACCCAGTCATAATCTTCAAGTTGAAGCACATCGAACGCGGGTGCCGCCCATTCCAGCGGGACATTCGCGCGCTTGGCATTGGGTGCCTCGGCATCGAGCACGGTCGGCATATAGACAAGCAGCAAAGTCTGCGCTCCTGCCGCACCCGCCTCCTCGCGCACTGCGGCACAAATCGCTGCGGTGGACGCCGCAAGCAACTGCCCCGCACGGTCAAGCATCGCCTTTTGCGGCGCTGACTTTGCCCCCTTGATCGTCGGGATTGATACCGACAAAGGCCCAAATGCAGCATCTGCTGCCGCGTCATAAAGGCAGATTCGGCCATCCGCCATGATCCACCACCAGGGTTCGCCAATCTGAAATTTAACT
>JANMJX010000206.1:0-2399 GCA_031371575.1 Sphingomonadales bacterium | reverse complement strand
GGCTGCAACCGGACTTCGCCCGGCAAGAACAACGCGCCGAGGCTGACCAGCACCCGCCCATCGGTCAGCGAGTCCACACGAAGCCGGTGGTTGCCGCTGAAAGCCAAATGGAAGCAATAAGCAGAGCCTGCGCTCTCGTTGGTGTCAGCGGTTGCAAGCAGTACCCCCGGATAGCTGAAATGCGACGTGCGCCCACTCCGGTTCTCGCGCAGATATGTGCCGTCGGTGCGCTTGAGGCGCTCTTGTGTGAACTCTTGAGTCCACCGCCCCGTGAAGCCGACAATGTCCGTAATGGTTTCCGGCACCGGCAGGCAGGCCGTCATCATGTCGTTCACATCAAGCGGATTCGGTCCGTAATTTGTCAGGCGCGACCGAATGCGAAGGACACCGCTGTTCGGGTCAAAATCAATCTCATATTCAAGACCAAGTTGCGTGCGTTCGTCACGGCAAATAATCCTTGCGCCATCCGAACGCGTTTCGACCTTGCAGACCTCAAACAGGCTGCCCCAGTCTTTGCCCCCACGGTGCGCGGCAAACCCGTGAAACATGGGATGTCCCAGTCCTGGTTCCATAGCCAATGACAAGGGCAAGGCCACATCGGCAACGCCGTGCATCCCCTGCCGGAAGAAAAGGCTTTGAAGCTCCGCAATATCCACGTCAGGATCAAGTCGATCGCCCCAATAGGTGATCGATAAAGGAGTACCCTTTGCGCATGCCAATATCAGGCTCGCGTCCGCGGCATCAAATCGCACATGATCCATCGGCTGCTCCCATCAAGCCTTTGTCGCTGCCCCAATACATTGTCTGTTTGTGTTTCCGGCGCAGCGGTTTAATCCCGGCATAAGCAAAAAGAGCAAACGCCAAGCTTTGCAATAAAATTCATCGGGGGGATGTATGTTCGCAACGACCAATAGCGCAGCGCAGATTGGCATTTTCGTGTCGCTTACTGTGCTGATCGCCATCCTGACCTACTGGAAGGTCCATGGCAAAGGCGCGAACCGAACGTCGGAAGATGGGTCAACCAAAGAGGTCTTTCTGGCGGGCGGTGGGCTGACATGGTTGTTCGTTGCTGGCTCTATCACCTTGACCAACCTGTCGACCGAGCAGCTTGTCGGAATGAACGGCAACCAGATGCTGTTGCTCGCATGGTGGGAAATATCAGGGTTCGTCGGCCTGTTGATCTTGGCCTATGTTTTTGTGCCGATATATTATCGCAACAACTGCACCACCGTCACTGAATTGCTTGAGCGACGTTACAAGGGCGGAAGCATCCGTACGGTGATCTCCGCCTTGTTTCTGCTTGGCAATATCCTGATTTACCTGCCTGCTGCGCTCTATTCGGGCAGCCTGTTTTTGAAATCGATGTTCGGCGTCGATTGGTCGCTGCTCTGGTTTGCAGCGCCGATGGCGATTATCGCCGCCATTTACACGATTACAGGTGGCCTGCGCGCCGTCGCGGTAATGGACACCTATTCAGGCATTGGCGTATTGGCGATTGCTTTCCTTGTCGTCATCCTTGCACTTGCCGCGGTTGGATTTGATCTGTCGACTGTTCCTGCCGAACGCACATCAATGATTGGCAGCATCGATTCCCCTATTCCGTTCCACACTTTGTTTACGGGTATGATCTTCATCCAGATATTTTACTGGTCAACCAACCAGAATATTACCCAAAAGGCGATGACCGCGCCAACCGTCAAAGAAGCGCAAAAAGGCGTCATGGCGGCAGCCATCGTACGGATCCTGATCATTCCTGCAATCGTCGTGATCCCCGGCGTCGTTGCCTATAAATTGTTCGGCAGCCTGGGCGATGCCGCTTATGGCAAACTCGTCGCGCATGTGTTGCCAAGCTGGATGTCGGGCGCCTTTGCGGCAATGATGATGGCGGCGGTGATTGCGCATACCAGCGCGATATTGAACAGTTCCGTCGCGCTGTATTCCGTCGATTTTCACGACAAGTTTATCCGTCCAGTGGCCAATCACTGGCGGTTGGCGGCCACCGTCTCGGTGATTTTGACAATCACATCGATATTGCTGGTGCCGATCTTTGAAAATGCAAAAAGCATCATCAACCTTTTGCAGCAGCTCAATGGATTGTCGTCGATGCCGATCCTCTCGGCCTTTATTACCGGACTATTGTTCCGCAACATGGATGCACGCGCAGCGATTGCCGGGCTGATCTGGGGCGTTGCGTTATATGCGTTCCATAATTTTGTGCTGTATGTGCCCGATACCCTTTACGCAGGCGAAACATTTTACCAGCATATCGGAATTGGCTGGCTGCATTATATCGATGTCATGGCGATTGTTCTGGTGACATGTGTGTTGGTGGCACTCACCGTCAACCGCATTTTCTTTGGCAATCGCGCCGTGTTTATCTGGAGCAAGGAAGGACGCCG
>JANMJX010000195.1:0-14171 GCA_031371575.1 Sphingomonadales bacterium | reverse complement strand
TCTTCCTGAAGATCAATCACCAGCAACCTTTTGGCCACGCCCACCTGAATGGCCGCAAGGCCGATGCCCGGTGCGGCATACATGGTCTCGATCATATCATCGACCAGCGTTTTCAGATCGTCACCAAAGCTTTCGACCGGTTTCGAGATGGTTTTCAGCCGCGGATCGGGCACTTCAAGAATAGGTAATATCGCCATGGCTCGCAGATAGTGACGCTATCGGGATAAATCAACCAACAGGTCGTCTGGCGCGCAACGCTTGCGCCAAAGTGCCATCGTCCAGATAATCAAGCTCGCCGCCCACGGGTACGCCATGCGCCAGTTGAGTCAGGCGGATCGGAAATTGTTCAAGCCGTTCGGCCAGATAATGCGCGGTTGTCTGCCCTTCGAGCGTCGCATTCATCGCCAGCACAACCTCGTCGATCCCGCCAACTTCAATCCGGCGCACAAGTCCATCGATGTTCAAATCCTCGGGCCGAACGCCGTCAAGCGCCGACAATCGCCCGCCAAGGACATGATATTTCCCGGGGAACAGCCGCGATCGGTCAAGCGCCCAAAGATCGGACACGTCCTCGACGACGCAGATTGACCGTACATCGCGGCGTGGGTCAATACAGATGCCGCAAGGGTTGCCAGTATCGATATTGCCGCAGGTGTCGCACACAACCAGCCGTTGATCGACCTGCTCTAGCGCCCGCAACAACGGTTGCAGGACGCTTTCGCGCTTTTTCATAAGATGCAGCACGACCCGTCGCGCGGATCGTGGACCGAGGCCGGGCAGTTTGGACAATGCTTGCGCGAGTGCGTCTATTTCTTGCGATGCCATGCGCCGGGTCTTAGGGGGCTTTCGAACAAAGGAAAAGTGACGATGCGTCTTGCCTTCATGGGAACACCCGAATTTGCCGTGCCGACGCTCGATGCGCTGGTTGCGGCAGGGCATGATGTGGCCGCAGTTTACACGCAGCCGCCGCGCCCTGCCAATCGCGGAAGGAAGCTTACGCGCTCGGCTGTACAACAGCGCGCCGAGGAACTTGGCCTGCACGTGCGATACCCTCTGTCGCTGCGCCAGCTGGACGCACAGGCCGATTTCGCTGCGCTGGACCTCGACATCGCAATTGTCGCTGCTTATGGCCTCATACTGCCTCTGGCGGTCTTACAAGCACCAAAGCATGGCTGCCTGAATGTCCATGGGTCGCTGCTGCCGCGTTGGCGTGGCGCAGCGCCTGTGCAGCGCGCCATATTGGCCGGGGATGCCACAACCGGCGTGATGGTCATGCAGATGGAAACCGGGCTGGATACTGGCCCCGTTCGCGCCACCACTGAAGTTGAAATAGGCAGCAAAACGACTGGCATGCTGACCATGGAGCTGGCAGAGCTCGGCGCTGAGCTGATGGTCCGCGTTTTGGCGGACATGAACGCTTTTCCTTGCGTTCCGCAGCCTGAAGAAGGCGTGACCTATGCGGCAAAAATCGACAAGGCGGAAACGAAACTGGATTTCGCGATGCCAGCAGACGCTGTCGAACGGCAGATCCGCGCCTTCAACCCTGCGCCTGGCGCCTGGTTTGAATTTGAAGGCGAACGGTACCGCGTTTTGGCCGCTGACATCGTCTCTGCCAATGGAGTGGTCGGCGCGGTCATGGACGATAAACTCACTATTGCTTGCAGCGTCAATGCTATCCGTCCGACGCTGATTCAGCGCGCAGGCAAACCCGCCATGCCGACCGCAGACTTGCTGCGCGGCAAGGTCATTCCGGCGGGCACGATATTGTCATGACTCGCTTCGCGCTTACCATTGAGTTTGACGGCGGCCCTTATATGGGCTGGCAATGGCAGGACCATGGGCCGTCGGTTCAAGGCGCGATTGAAGAAGCGATTTTCAAGACGACTGGCGAAAAGACACTGGTATATAGCGCTGGCCGAACCGATGCCGGTGTGCACGCACTTGGCATGCGTGCGCATGTCGATGTGGAAAAGGGCCTGTCGCCGTTCCGGCTCATGGAGGCAATCAACGCCCATTTGCGCCCGCACCCCATTGCCATCTTGGCCTGCGAAGAAGTCGCGGACGACTGGCATGCGCGATTTAGCTGCATTGGCCGCGCCTATGAATACCGCATCCTCAACCGCCGGGCTTCGCTTACGCTGGAACGAGGCCGGGTATGGCGGGTCGGACCCGAACTGGACGCTGACACCATGCACGCGGCCGCCCAGATTCTCGTGGGACTGCACGATTTCACGACCTTCCGTTCAACTGCATGCCAGTCGGCAAGCCCCGTCAAGACGCTCGACAGGCTAACCGTGCGCCGCGAGGGCCAGCATCTCATTATTGAAGCAGCAGCTTTGTCCTTCCTGCACCATCAGGTGCGGTCGATGGTGGGATGCCTTGTTGCGGTTGGCCTTGGTCGATGGACGGCATCGGACCTGCAGGCGGCGCTGGATGCCGCGGACCGGTCCGCTTTAGCAGAAAATGCGCCGCCAGAGGGGCTCTACTTTGTCAGGGCGCTTTACCCCTAACAGACTTGTCGCTTATCTGTCCGGCTCAGGCGGCGCGATTGTTTTGCTGCAAGCGCGCCTCGACGCTGCCTTCCTTGTCCATCCAGTCGATCATCGTGGACAACACACGCCGAAGCGCGTCATTTTGCTCTATTATCTGCTCCTCCAATGCCACCAAGCGCGCCTCGAGCGTGTCAGTTTGATGAAGTGAGAGTTCTTGCACCGGGCGTGTATCTGTTTCCGCAGGCTTGTGGATGCCCGTTTCCGGCGAGCGGTCACAGATTTCATCATAATCATTGCCAACTGCGGTCAGAGCCGGCGTCATCTGCTCAACGCCATTGTCATTGCGCGGACTCCGTTCGACCGGAGTGGGATCAGCTAATGTTTCTTCCCTATGCGCAATGCGTGACGACATCTGCGCTTCATACGCAAAAGGCTTTTCTGCCATATCGGCAATGACGGCATCAATGATTGAAGCATCGATGACATGGACACGCTCCACCGCGCCCATGAGCATGACTCGATTCATGAAGTTGTTCAACTTGCGGGGAATGCCAGCTGTCTGCGCAAACAGCATTGGATATATTTCCGGAGAAAGTGCGGGGTTCCCCGCCCAGCCAGCACGCGTCAATCGGTGCGCGACGTAAGGCTCGATCTCACTGGCGTCCATCGGTTCCAAATGATGCGTGGCAATGACGCGTTGCCGCAACTGTTCCAGATCCGGTGCGTCACGCAGCAGATCGCGAAATTCCGGCTGGCCAAGCAGGAAGATTTGCAAAAGCGCCTGGGACCCAAGCTGAAAGTTGGAAAGCATGCGCAGCTCTTCCAAAGCGCCGACCGAAAGATTCTGCGCCTCGTCGATAACCAAAAGACAGCGCCGTCCCGTGCGCGCCTCAGCATGGAGAAAATTTTCAATGCTCTTAAGCGAAGCGGCCTTGTCGAGACCACTGGTGTCGATGCCGAACGCTTCAGCGGCCATTTGCACAAGGTCATATGCGTCAAGTTGCGTGGTGACGATGGTCGCAGCCGTCATCCTCGCCCGGTCGATGCTTTGCATCAAATAACCTACCAAAGTCGACTTACCAGCGCCAATGTCGCCAGTCACAACGATAAAGCCCTCACCCTGCGCTAGGCCATATCCCAGATAGGACAGTGCTTTGCGGTGGGTGGCGCTTTCAAAATAATAGGAAGGGTCAGGCGTCAGCTGAAACGGTCGTGCCGTTAAGCCATAAAACGCGTCGTACATTTTTGCCCCTTCAGAAACCAAATCTTCGACCAAGCCGCGCTGGCCGAGCCGAACCGATCGCGCAATGCGTCGTGATCGGCTCTGCCATGTGCAACTGGTCGGAGGGAACCTGCCGAAAAATGGTAAATAGAACGTTAGGATTGGGGCAGATGTCGAAAATAAGTGTCTGTGCTGCTGCGCGTAACTATCTGCTTATACTCAAAATAAATTGCCCTGCCCGCGCTCCCATGCCAGCAAACTTTGCTTGCGATACAGACCATAAGCATAGCCACCAAGCCCGCCATCGGATCGAATGACGCGGTGACAGGGGATCAGAACCGCGACATGATTTGCGCCATTTGCAGCGCCAGCGGCACGTACAGCGTCGGGTTTGCCCACGGCAGCAGCGATATCGGCATATGTGCGCGTTTCGCCTGAAGGTATTTGGCGTAAGGCCCGCCAAATGGCTTCCTGAAATGCAGTACCTTCGACATCGATTGGCAGGTCCGGCATATGCGCGGGTCGTTGAATGGCTAAGATAGCTCCATCAACCCATTGCGCGATGGCAGAATGATCTGCCGAAAGATCTGCATTTGGAAAGCGTTGCTTCAGGTCATTTTCGTCTTCGTCAAATGACAGTCGACAAATGCCCTTGTGCGTTGCAGCCAGGAGCATTGGCCCAAGCGCTGTGTTCGACACGGCCCAGCTGATCGTCACGCCAGCCCCGCCGTTCTTCCAAGCGCTTGGTTCCAATCGCGTCTCGGGCTCAGCCACGTTCATTTGATCATCATCCACCGCGTTCCCTGCAGCATGCTATGCCTCATCCTCCACAGGCATGGAATAGCGCAATCGTGCGTTCACGCGCCAATTCTGCACTCGGTTCGTGATAATCCTTTCGCCGGTCAGAGTTGAAGCCGTGATTGGCATCATAGACAAATATCTGCGCGGTAGGATGGGCCTTTTCAATCAGCGCCTCGACGCCTTCCATCGGGATGCCAGCGTCAAATCGGCCGAAATGGGCAATCGTGGCGCATTTTGGCGCCCTTTCAGCGTAAATGGTGGGAATGAGGCTGCCATAATAGCAACTCGCGGCAGCAAGATCGTCGCTGATACCCGCCATGGCCCATGCAACCGAGCCCCCATAACAATAGCCGGTGATGAAGACGGGCCCCTTGTCCTTTAAAGCAGAAATGCAGACCTGTGCGTCGTCAAGCGATTGCACAAAGGGGTGGAGTTCGCGGGCCAGTTCAACAGCCCGGTTGTAATCGGATCCCGTATATTCAGCCTCAAATCCGGGATGCTCGCGGTCGAAAATGGCAGGCGAGAGCACTTCATAGCCATCATATGCATATTCGTCGCAAAGCTCGCGAATATGATCTGTGACACCAAATATTTCCTGCACGAGAACAAGGCCGCCGCGCCGAGCACCTTTGGGTTGTGCATGATAGACCCCGATTTCTGCGCCATCCGACATAATCATGCGAATCATTTCGTCCATAAGATCCTCCATTTCGTCTCGCTGAACTTGTTTCAGGATACCGTGTATCGCAGCTTGTTATCCTGAAACAAGTTCAGGATAACGCTTAGCTTTAAACAAGTGCCAATCCCTATCTTGCATCGCAGCAAAACCCCTGCTAGGCGCGCGGCGACAGTACAGAAAGGGCATCCTTTCAGGCAGGTCAGCAAATACATCAGTCGTACAACTTAAGGACATCAACGCGTGGATATTTCCGGCGGCTCAAGCGCTAATATACAAGCCAGCCTCGCTGGCCGTTACGCGACGGCATTGTTCGAGCTGGCGCGCGACGCGAAAGCAATCGACGCCGTCGAAAACAGCATGGGCAGCATCGCGCAGGCGGTTTCCGAATCGGCTGACCTTAAGTCCCTGACGACCAATCCTGTCCTTAGCCGCGACGACGCGAAAAAGGCGATCGCCGCTGTTGCACAAGCGATGAAGCTTGATCCCCTGACGACAAAAACATTGGGCGTACTTGCGCACAACCGTCGCCTGAACGAGATAACAGCAGTGGCGCGCGCTTTCGCAACGCTTGCCGCGTCGCATCGTGGCGAAGTGACAGCAGAAGTTACCTCCGCCCACGCTTTGAGCGCAGCGCAGACCAAAGCATTGTTGGCCACACTTAAAACACGCGTCGGCAGCGCCGTCGCCATCCAGACCAAAGTTGATCCGTCACTTCTTGGCGGGCTTACCGTTAAAATCGGAAGCCAGATGATCGACAACTCAATCAAAACCCGTTTGAACACCCTCGCTAACGCGATGAAAGGCTAAGTAGCAAAATGGATATCCGCGCCGCAGAAATTTCCAAGATCATCAAGGACCAGATCGCCAATTTCGGCACCGAAGCTCAGGTTTCGGAAGTCGGCAGCGTGCTTTCTGTTGGTGACGGTATTGCCCGTATTCACGGCCTCGACAATGTGCAGGCCGGTGAAATGGTCGAATTTTCCAACGGCATTCAGGGCATGGCGCTGAACCTCGAAGCGGACAATGTCGGTGTTGTTATCTTCGGTACCGACAGCGAAATCCGCGAAGGCGACGTTGTCAAGCGTACCGGCACCATTGTGGACGTTCCCGTCGGCAAGGAATTGCTTGGCCGCGTTGTTGACGGTCTCGGCAATCCAATCGATGGCAAGGGTCCATTGAAAACCACACAGCGCAGCCGCGTCGAAGTAAAGGCGCCCGGCATCATTCCACGCCAGTCGGTTTCGGAGCCAGTCCAGACCGGCCTCAAGGCGCTTGATGCACTCGTTCCTGTTGGCCGTGGCCAGCGCGAGTTGATCATTGGTGACCGTCAGACCGGCAAGACTGCGGTCGCTATCGACACCTTTATCAACCAGAAGGAAGTCAACAAAGGCACCGACGAATCGAAGAAGCTCTATTGCATATACGTTGCCGTTGGTCAGAAGCGTTCGACCGTTGCGCAGATCGTCCGTGCACTCGAAGAGCAAGGCGCGATGGAATATTCGATCGTCGTTGCTGCAACTGCTTCAGAGCCAGCACCACTTCAGTATCTCGCGCCTTACACTGGCGTCGCGATGGGCGAGTTCTTCCGCGACAACGGCATGCATGCCGTAATCGTGTATGACGATTTGTCAAAGCAGGCTGTGGCATATCGCCAGATGTCCTTGCTGCTTCGCCGTCCTCCAGGCCGTGAAGCCTATCCCGGCGACGTCTTCTATCTCCACAGCCGCTTGCTTGAGCGCGCTGCAAAAATGAGCGACGCAAATGGCGGTGGTTCGTTGACGGCATTGCCCATCATCGAAACACAGGCTGGTGACGTTTCGGCTTATATTCCGACCAACGTGATTTCGATCACCGATGGTCAGATCTTCCTTGAAACCGACCTGTTCTTCCAGGGTATCCGCCCTGCCATTAACGTGGGTCTGTCGGTGAGCCGCGTTGGTTCGGCCGCGCAGACAAAGGCGATGAAGAAGGTTTCGGGCTCGATCAAGCTTGAGCTTGCGCAATACCGCGAAATGGCTGCGTTTGCGCAGTTCGGTTCGGACCTGGATGCATCGACACAAAAGTTGCTTAACCGCGGTGCGCGTTTGACAGAACTGTTGAAGCAAAAGCAGTTCTCGCCGCTTCCGTTCGAAGAGCAGACGGCGTCGATCTTTGCGGGCACTAACGGTTATCTCGATGGCATTCCAGTCGTCGATGTGACCCGTTACGAAGAAGCCATGCTTGCTGACCTGCGCGCCAATCATGCCGATATCCTGAAGACCATTCGCGACAGCCGCGACTTCAGCGACGACAGCAAGAAGGCGCTGATGGCCGCTCTGGACAAGTTCACGAAGAATTTCGCGTAAGATTTGCGCGTAGGTAACAACACACACTCGTCACCCCCGCGAAGGCGGGGGTCCATCACCTGAGATGGAAGTTTATGCAGACGGTTCAGGAGCTGGATCCCCGCTTCCGCGGGGATGACGAAATAAGGGAATTGAGATGGCATCGTTAAAAGCCCTCAAAATGCGGATCAACTCGGTCAAGTCGACCCAGAAGATCACCAAGGCGATGAAAATGGTCGCCGCTGCAAAACTGCGTCGGGCGACCGAAGCGGCACAGGCCGCACGGCCTTATGCCGAGCGTCTTGAAGCAGTGGTGTCGAGCATTGCATCCAAGGTAACCGTTGGGCCGCAATCGCCGAAGCTGCTTGCCGGAACCGGCAAGGATGACGTGCATCTGCTCGTCGTTGCAACGTCGGACAAGGGTCTGGCAGGTGCGTTCAATACCAATATCGTTCGCCTGGCACGCAAAAAGGCTGAAGAGCTTCGCGCTGCTGGCAAGACCGTCAAATTCTATACTATCGGTAAAAAAGGCAAGGACCAGCTGAGCCGGACGTTCCGTGGAGACATCATCCACAGCATTGAGCCCGGAGATCTTGGCAAGTTAAGCTTTGCCGATGTTCAGGCCTGGGGCGAAGACCTGACTGCGCGATTTGAAGCCGGTGAATTCGACGTCGCCCATCTGCTGTTTTCGAAATTCGTCACCGTTCTGACTCAGGAGCCAACCGCCATTCAGTTGATGCCGGTGGCGGTGGCTGGCGAGGGTGGATCGGTAGCTGTCTCGGCTTCGGTCGAATATGAACCCGACGAAGAAGAAATCCTTGCCGACCTGCTGCCGCGCAACGTGTCGGTGCAGCTGCTGCGTGCCCAACGCGAAAATGCTGCGTCGGAGCAAGGTTCAAAAATGACCGCCATGGATAACGCCACGCGCAATGCGGGCGACATGATTAACAAGCTCACCATTCAGTATAACCGCACACGTCAGGCGGCAATCACGACTGAGCTGATCGAAATTATTGCTGGCGCCGAAGCGCTCTAACAGAAATCAAAGGCAAGGAAGAAACACATGGCTACCGCTGCTACCCCCGCTCCAAAAACCGCTCGCAAGCCGCGCGCGACAAAGGCATCCGCCCCGCAACCAGGCTCCGGCCAGACCGCAATCAATGTCGTTGGCGCAACCGGCCGTATCAGCCAGGTTATCGGCGCAGTCGTCGACGTGTCATTCGACGGTCAGCTTCCGGCAATTCTTTCGGCGCTTGAAACCGACAATAACGGTAACCGACTCGTTCTCGAGGTTGCCCAGCATTTGGGCGAAAACACTGTCCGCACCATTGCCATGGACGCGACCGAAGGCCTGACGCGCGGTCAGCCAGTTCGCGACACAGGCGCGCAGATTTCGGTACCTGTTGGCCCAATGACGCTTGGCCGCATCATGAACGTCATCGGCGAGCCGATTGACGAGCGTGGCCCGGTTGGCGCGGCAAAGTCCAACCCGATCCATGCCGAAGCGCCATTGTTCACAGACCAGTCAACCGAAGCTGAAATTCTGGTCACCGGCATCAAGGTTATCGACTTGCTCGCGCCTTATGCAAAGGGCGGCAAGATCGGTCTGTTCGGCGGTGCCGGCGTGGGCAAGACCGTTCTTATTCAGGAACTGATCAACAACATCGCGAAAGGCCATGGCGGCGTTTCGGTGTTTGCTGGCGTGGGTGAGCGTACGCGCGAAGGTAACGATCTCTATCACGAATTCCTCGACGCTGGCGTTATCGCGAAGGACGCCGACGGCAATCCGACACCAGAAGGTTCGAAGGTTGCGTTGGTCTTCGGCCAGATGAACGAGCCTCCCGGTGCGCGTGCGCGCGTTGCCTTGTCGGGTTTGACCATGGCAGAATATTTCCGCGATGAAGAAGGCCAGGACGTTCTGTTCTTCGTCGACAACATTTTCCGCTTCACGCAGGCCGGTTCCGAAGTGTCCGCACTTCTTGGCCGTATTCCTTCGGCTGTGGGCTATCAGCCAACACTTGCAACCGACATGGGCCAGTTGCAGGAACGCATTACCTCAACCACCAAGGGTTCGATTACCTCGGTTCAGGCAATCTACGTTCCCGCAGATGACTTGACCGACCCTGCACCAGCCACATCCTTTGCCCACTTGGACGCAACAACCACGCTGAACCGTGCGATTTCGGAGCTTGGCATTTATCCTGCCGTTGACCCGCTTGACTCGGTCAGCCGCGTATTGACACCAGCGGTTGTCGGCCAGGAGCACTATGACACTGCCCGCCGCGTTCAGGAAACGTTGCAGAAGTACAAGTCGCTGCAGGACATCATTGCGATTTTGGGCATGGACGAATTGTCGGAAGACGACAAACTGACCGTGACCCGTGCGCGTAAAATCCAGCGCTTCCTGTCACAGCCTTTCCACGTCGCTGAAGTCTTCACCGGCATCTCGGGCAAGTTCGTTCAGGTCGAAGATACGGTGAAATCGTTCAAGGCTGTGGTCGACGGCGAATATGACCATCTTCCAGAAGCTGCTTTCTACATGGTTGGCGGTATCGAAGAAGCGGTTGCAAAGGCCGCCAAGATGGCTGCGGAGGCGGCATAAGCCATCATGGCACTGAAATTCGAACTCGTAACCCCTGAGAAACTCTATCGCTCGGACGACGTCTATATGGTCGTCGTTCCGGGCACTGAGGGCGACTTCGGTGTGTTGGAGGGCCATAGCCCCATCATGAGCACGTTGCGTGATGATGCGGCGCTGGAAATCTACAAGACGCAGGGCGCGACGCCCGAGCGCCTAATGGTTGCTGGTGGTTTTGCCGAAGTGAACGAAACGGGCCTGACTGTTCTCGCCGAGCGGGTCGAGGCGTAGACCGGCGCTAACTGACGCTAACTTTCAGGGGTTTTCGTCGCCCCAGATTTTTGCGGTTTCAATATAGCCGTACCTCCCATCGGTTTCGAAGCGGCAATAGGCTTTGTCGCATTCCTCAATCAACCCGACCACGCCTGGTTCGACGCGCCACGAAATATGCGCGCCGGGCTCGGGTGCGTCACGCAAAGTTCCAATTTCGGTCCCGATGACGATTGCCGAACGTTTCGGGCTCAGCAGCCGGACATGCAACCAGCCCTCATCCCCATCAATATCCTGCACCTTGCGCCACACGCTGTGCACCGCCAAAACCTTGACTGGCAGATTATGCCGTTTGTAGACCCATTTTACGGGGAACTCGGTGCTTGGTCCTGTGCGCATCCGCGCCTCGGACTCCGCAATCGATGCCCAATAAGGCGTCTTTTGCGCCTGTCCAGCAGCGGCAGCGGCGCCGAAAAGCGCAAGCGCAATCGCGCCGAGGCAAACAATTGATTTATCGAGATCAGCCATATTTCGTTACCACCAGCACAGTCTATACGGTAAGCGCGGCGGCCAGCGCAACCATCCAGTCTTGACCTTGGCGCGAATTCAGCTTTAGTCAGTTTCATGCCCGAACTCAGCCGCATCGAACGTCCATCTATTCACGTTACACGCAAACTATTGCCAGCTGTGGAAAGCAGGATGGCTGAATTGTTCGATGCCAGCTTTAATACGGATGATACGCCTTTGCCACGCGAAGCGCTCATCGCAGCGATGGCAAATTGCGATGTCCTGGTGCCAACGGTAACAGACAAAATTGACGCAGAGATCATTGCTGCTGCGCCGTCACGGCTCAAGCTCATCGCCAGCTATGGTGCCGGCGTCAACCATATCGACCTGGCAGCCGCAAAGGCCAGGGGAATTATGGTGACCAACACGCCCGGCGTGTTTACCGACGACACGGCAGATCTTACCATGGCGCTTATTCTCAACGTGCCACGGCGGCTTGGCGAAGGGCACCGTGCGATGCGCAATGGCGAATGGCGTGGCTGGAGCCCAACGGGCATGCTTGGCCATCGCATTGGCGGTAAGACACTTGGAATCATTGGCCTTGGAAGAATCGGCGAGGCGGTGGCACTGCGCGCAAAAGCATTTGGCCTGAATATCATCTACAACAAGCGACACCGCTTGCCGGCAAGCATCGAAGACGAATTGGGCATCACCTTTGAGCCTGATATTGACCGCCTTGTTTCGCGGTCAGACATCATCAGCCTGCACTGCCCCCTGACATCGGAAACCGACAGGATCATCAACGCCGATCGCATCGCACTGATGAAACGGAACGCTTATATTATCAACAGTTCACGCGGCGAATTGATTGACGAGGATGCGTTGATCGATGCGCTGGAGACTGGGCAGATAGCTGGCGCCGGACTTGATGTGTATACACACGAACCAGCTGTTAACGCCCGGTTGTTCAAAATCCCGAATGTCGTTCTGCTCCCCCATTTAGGGAGTGCCACTTTCGAGGGCAGAGAAGCGTCTGGCGAGCGGGTTATCACGAATATCCGTGTCTGGGCTGACGGACATAGACCACCTGATCAGGTTCTCGAGGGCTGGCAATAGGGCTAAGCCTCCGGTTAACCAGTCTGTTTAAGTGGCCAGTGTTAGCGCTCGGAACAAATTGCGATCCAGCGTATCGTCAAATTTGCATCCCAGCCGGTCACCTTCCGACCATACTGCCGTGGCGCCAATGGGCTCGCTTCCAGCAAGCCGCAACCACAGACGGTCGCCCACTTTCACGCCGCCTTCGAACAGAACACGGCAGCCATAAACCGACACATCGACAAGCGACGCCGAAATAGGCTGTTTGGCATGCTTTCGGACAGTGACCTTGCCTAACAGAACCTGATGGCGCTGGGTCTCGCGCTGCTCAAGCCGCGCGGGCGGCACCTTGCGAAATTGAGACGTCGTGTAGCTCATATTGACCCCCTTGCGACAAATCTACGCAAACAAGGTCAACAATCGGTAAACGCCCTGAATCGGTCAGTCGCCCGTCAGAATCCGGTCCACCAATTGCTGCACCGTTGGCACGAAACCATTCGAGTAAAAGGGATCTTTGCCAAACAGATAGGCGCTATGTCCAGCAAACATCAGATTTTCGTCTATCGGTGCACCATGGGCAATATTCTGCAACGCCTTTTGAATACAGAAGCTGCGCGGGTCAGCAAGGCGGCCCGTTGAGTTGTTGTCATGGTCTTTCCATGACGAAAATCCACAATGCGACAGGCAGCCCATGCAATCCTTTTGGTCTTTGCGGATAACCTCACCAGACGATGGTGTGACGAACACCAGCGTATTGTCGGGGGTTTTCAACGCGACGGTAAAGCCACGCGCGTCCCATTCGCGGGCCTTCATCAGGTCGGTAGGCTTGACCCAAAAATTCTTGCCCTTCACCCCCACATCGAGCTGCGCGCTATGTTCGGCATCAGCGGTCTGGACGTAGGGAACTTGGCGATCCGAACGCGCTTGCAGTTCACGCAAGAATGGGTTGATGACAGCGCTTGAGTAAAAGCCGGTGGGCGAAAACTGGTGCAACAGAACACCGTCTTCGGGAATCTGGGTCAACGCATCTTTCCAGCCTTTTGGAATGGGGCTTTCCTGCGTGAGCAGCGGACGTGTGCCCAACTGGAACGCAATCTGTCCCAATTCGGGATTTTCGATCCAGTCGTTCCAGTCGCGAAGGAACCATACGCCGCCTGCCATGATGATGGGCACATCATCGGATATGCCCTCAACCCGCATAACATCGCGCAACGCCTTTACCCGTGGATAGGGATCTTCCGGACTACGTGGATCTTCGGCGTTAGAAAGGCCGTTGTGCCCGCCCGCGAGCCACGGGTCTTCATACACCACGGCACCGAGCCATTCAGGCACTTTGTGATAAGCGCGCTTCCACAAGGCGCGAAACGCGCGGGCGGAGCTGACGATTGGGAGATAATAGACACCATATTGCGCGGCGATCTCGGACAGCTTGTATGGCATACCGGCACCGCATGTGACGCCGGTGACCATCCCCTTCGTCGCTTCGAGGACTCCATGCAAAATGCGTTGGGCGCCGCCCATTTCCCACAGCACGTTGATGTTGATCGCGCCCCGGCCGTTGGACATTTCATGTGCGAGCCGCACCTGTGCGATACCGCCGCGAATCCCATATTCAACCAACTCTTCATGGCGCTCGGCCCGCGTTTTACCGTGGAAAACCTGCGGGATCATTTCACCATTTTCGTCGTAGCTGTCGGCATTTACGGCCGACACAGTTCCAATACCGCCAGCGGCCGCCCAAGCGCCCGAACTTGCATGATTGGTTGCAGCAACACCTTTGCCGCCTTCGACCAATGGCCAAACTTCGCGGCCGCCGTAGATAATGGGTTTTAAGCCCTTGAACACAATCACAACCCCTAAAAAATCATAATTTGAAGCACTGGTCGGCCCGCTTTCTGCTGGCGCGCTATCGCAATTAGCTAGCTTTGTCGCGCAAAATCGGCACGTTTCATGGCCGAACCATATAGCTGCCGATAGCGCGCGAACATCGTCGATTCATCATATTTTGCGCATGCCAAATCGCGGTTGGCAGTACCCAGCTTCGCACGCTTATCGCCGTCATTGGCCAAGATACTGATGGCATTGGCAAATGCGGACTCATCCCTTCGTGCCACAATATATGGCGCGTTATCCTTTGCGACGATATTAGGGATATCGCCCACATCTGTTGACACGATTGGCAACGCGCTTGTCATCGCCTCAA
>JANMJX010000188.1:0-1719 GCA_031371575.1 Sphingomonadales bacterium | reverse complement strand
TATGGGCATTCCGTTACCCGGCACGACCTGTTAGGTTGCACTTCGCCCGTTAATCCGCCAAAACCGGCAAATGTCCGATTTTACAGATACGCTGACCGACAAGCAGATCGAGATGATTGGCAAGCAGCCGGTCTTTTTCGTCGCCACTGCGGCATCCGACGGGCGGATAAACCTGTCGCCCAAGGGCTATGACGCGTTTCGCGTGCTATCGCCGGCGCGCGTGGCCTATCTCGACCTCGGCGGTTCGGGCAATGAAACGCACGCGCATCTTGCGGCCGATGGGCGCATCACTATCATGTTCTGCGACTTCGACCGGCCGGCGTTGATCCTGCGCATTTATGGCAAGGGCAAGCCGGTCTTGCCGCAGGACCCCGAATGGGCAGCGCTTTCGGCGCATTTTACCATATTGCCGGGCACCCGGCAGATTTTCCTGATCGATGTGGAAAGCGTGCAGGGGAGTTGTGGCTGGGGCGTGCCGTTCATGGCCTTTGAACGCGAGCGCGAGACGCTGACCAAATATCATGCACAGTCGGACCCGGTAAAATGGGTGGCCAAGACCAAAAAGCGAGTCCGCAGCATCGATGGCCTGCCGACCCGTGCGACCGCCCGTTTTTTCGGACCAGCGAACTAGCTGCATGACCTTGTCGAGTCCCGGCGCATGAGCCACGTGATCAAGGTTGCGACCTATAATATCCGCAAGGCAGTAGGGCTTGATCAGCGCCGCAATCCTGCACGGATATTGTCGGTCCTCAATGAAATCGACGCTGATATTGTCGCCTTGCAGGAGGTTGACCGGCGCTTTGGTGCGCGCGCGAGTGCGCTGCCACTGTCGATGCTCACCGCGGACACGAACTATGTGCCCGTACCGTTGAACTTCCGCCCTGCGGCGATTGGCTGGCACGGCAATGTGATCCTCATCCGCAAGGGGTATGAGGTCCGCCATGCCCAGCCCATCGATATGCCGACGCTTGAACCGCGCGGCGCGGTGATGGCGGAGCTGTCGGTCAACGGCCATCCGCTGCGCGTGATCGGCGTGCATCTGGATTTGTCCGGGCTTTGGCGGCGCAAGCAGATCCGCGCCTTGCTGGCCGCGATCGATGCCAGTCCGCGGCATATGCCAACGGTGATCATGGGGGACTTCAACCAATGGTCCGACAGTGGCGCATTGAGCGAGCTTGCCTTTCACCATCATCGGCTGGTGCAGACGCCGAAAAGCTTTCACACTGCGCGTCCGGTGGCGCGATTGGACCGGATCATTGTCAGCCATGATGTGAAGGTCACGGCCGCCGATTGCCATGTGTCGGCTCTGTCGAAACAGGCGTCGGACCATTTGCCCTTATGGGCCACGATGCATATTGGTTAACTGCCTAAATAATAGGCAGGTGCATGTTGCTGATTAATTAATAGGCACAAGTTTTTGAATGGCGCCATAGCCGCCATTCAAAAGCGCAGCAAATCGGCGCTTCCCGCTGCTGTCAACTTTCTGGCACGACGTTTGCATATTGCACTGCACAACCAAAAAGGGGGGTGTGCATGAAATATATCGTCGCCGTTATTAAGCCGCACAAACTTGATCCGGTGCGCGAGGCGCTCACGGCGCTTGGCGTGTCAGGCATGACCGTAAGCGAGGTCAAGGGTTTCGGCCGTCAGAAGGGCCAGACCGAAATCTATCGCGGCGCTGAATATGAAACCAACATGGTGCCCAAGGTGAAAATCGAA
>JANMJX010000143.1:0-11580 GCA_031371575.1 Sphingomonadales bacterium | reverse complement strand
GAAACCAGCTGCTTTGGCGACACGTCCATCAACGTGATCTGGTCACGCGGTGCCATCAGGAATTCGCCTGCTTCACGCGACGAAATCAGGTCTTCGGCAAAGCTGCCATCGGCGTTCAATTCGGCGTTGGCCTGCGCGATGGTGTTCTTCTGCTCTTCCATTGCGGAAAGATAGACCACGTCGTCCGTGACCTTATTGTCCACGACCTTACGGTAAGGCGTTTCGATAAAGCCATATTTGTTTACGCGGCTAAAGCTTGCGAGCGAGTTGATCAGGCCGATGTTCGGACCTTCTGGTGTTTCGATCGGGCAGATACGGCCATAATGCGTTGGGTGGACGTCGCGGACTTCAAAGCCCGCGCGCTCACGCGTCAGACCACCTGGTCCAAGTGCCGAAACGCGGCGCTTGTGGGTGACTTCCGACAATGGGTTGGTCTGGTCCATGAACTGCGAGAGCTGCGACGAACCGAAGAATTCGCGAACAGCCGCTACGGCTGGCTTTGCGTTGATCAGATCGTTTGGCATGACAGTCGACACATCGACCGAGCTCATCCGCTCCTTCACGGCGCGCTCCATACGGAGCAAGCCAACGCGATATTGGTTCTCGAGCAATTCGCCGACCGAACGGACACGACGGTTGCCGAGGTTATCGATATCGTCGATTTCGCCCTTGCCGTCCTTGAGGTTCACCAGCTCCTTGACCACGGCAAGGATATCTTCCGTGCGCAGCGTGGTGAGCGTGTCTTCAACGTCGAGGTTCAGACGCATGTTCAACTTCACGCGGCCAACGGCGCTGAGGTCGTAACGGTCCGGATCGAAGAACAGGCCAGCGAACAAAGCTTCCGCCGTTTCGCGCGTTGGCGGCTCGCCAGGACGCATCACACGATAAATGGCATCAAGCGCCATGTCGCGGTTCTCAGCCTTGTCGGCCTTCAGCGTGTTGCGCATCCATGCGCCAGTGATGACATGGTCGATGTCGAGCAGCTCGATGCTGTCGATACCGGCCTTATCGAGCGCATCGAGATTCTCGGCGGTGATTTCGTCACCAGCCTCGACATAGATACGTCCGGTCTTCTCGTCGATCAGATCGAAAGCCGAATAACGGCCAAAAATTTCCTCGGTCGGGATCAGCAAATGGGTTAGGCCATCCTTGACTGCCTTATTGGCAGCGCGCGGGGTAACCTTGGTTCCGGCAGGGAACACGACTTCGCCGGTCTTTGCATCGACGATGTCGAACATCGGCTTCGACGCGCGCCATTGTTCGGCGTTGAACGGAATCTTCCATCCACCCTTGCCGCGCTCGAATGTCACACGGTCATAGAAGTGGCCCAGGATTTCTTCGTCGTTCAGACCTAGCGAATAGAGCAACGTCGTGACGGGCAGCTTGCGCTTGCGGTCGATACGGACGTTGACGATGTCCTTGGCGTCGAATTCAAAGTCGAGCCACGAACCACGGTAAGGAATGACGCGCGCGGCGAACAGATATTTGCCGCTGCTGTGCGTCTTGCCGCGGTCATGGTCGAACAATACGCCTGGCGAACGGTGCATCTGCGAAACGATAACGCGCTCTGTACCGTTGATGAAGAAGGTGCCGTTATGCGTCATGAGCGGCATGTCGCCCATATAGACGTCCTGCTCCTTGATATCGAGAACCGAACGCGCTTCGGTGTCGGGATCAACTTCGAACACGATCAGGCGCAACGTGACCTTCATCTGCGCCGCATAGGTAATTCCGCGCTGACGGCATTCTTCAACGTCATATTTCGGATCTTCAAGTTCGTAATGGACGAAGTCGAGTTCCGAGGTGCCGGCAAAATCCTTGACCGGAAAAACGCTGCGCAGCGTCTTTTCAAGGCCAGATACATAACCGATCGACGGGTCGGACCGCAGGAACTGTTCATAGCTCTCGCGCTGGACTTCGATCAGGTTGGGCATGTCGATAACTTCGTGGATGTTACCGAAGATTTTGCGGATACGCTTTTGACGCGAGAGTGTCGCTGGAGCGGGACGTGATGCCATAAGGTGCGTTGCCTCAGTTAGAAATGTCAGGCGCAGGAAGACTTTCCACTATCTGGAGGCCACACGACAAGAAAAGGCCGCAAGACAATGGCCCGGAGATTCGGGTCCTGCCGTGCAGCCGTTTCGCGTATGTGAAACCCATGTCCATCAATGCGTTAGCCAAGTTGCGCGACGACGAGGCTGTTCCCGATGGTGTGGATGTTGCAACCCATATAGGCCGCGCTTTCCCCAGCGTCAAGCGGTGTGCGGCACCGAAATGGACTTAAACCAGCCGCGAAAGGTCACACTAAGGTCTCACCTAAAACGACGTGCGGAGCGTGCAGGGGCTGTTGAGCATGCCCCGATCAGCCAGAGGGGCGTTCACCGATGTCGGCGATGATGGTGACGAAAGAAATCTTACATTTCAAGCGCTTTGTTGGGGGTGCCATACACCAGCCCACCTCACCCCTTCTTCAACGCCGCCGCCTTATGCGCCGCCTTCTTCCCTTCATCCGTCTCGACGATATATTGCGGTCTATCCTTGGACGCGGCGACCTTGTGGCCCTTGATCTGCGTCGGGCTGGTCTGTTTCTTCACCACCTTGCCGTGCGCGGTGCCGCTGTGGGATTTCCAGCTTACCTTGTCGCCTGCCTTGGGCTCGCTTTTCGTCGGTGTCTTGTCCGCCATGTCCTGTCTCCTGTGCCAGCATAAGCCAACGCGCAAGGCGTCGACGCGTTCCTTCTTCCTACAGGCATTCCGCCATGCTTGAAGGGGCAGGGCAGCCCTGCTAGGGGCGCTGGCATGACCGAACTCTCTCTCATCCGCAATTTTTCCATTATCGCGCACATTGACCACGGGAAGTCCACGCTGGCCGACCGGCTGATCCAGCAAACTGGCGGGCTTACCGCGCGCGAGATGACGAGCCAGGTCCTCGACAATATGGACATCGAGAAAGAGCGCGGCATCACCATCAAGGCGCAGACCGTGCGGCTTGATTACACCGCAAAAGACGGCGTTACATATCAGCTGAACCTCATGGACACACCGGGCCATGTCGACTTCGCCTATGAAGTCAGCCGAAGCCTCGCCGCATGCGAAGGCGCCTTGCTTGTCGTCGACGCCGCGCAAGGGGTCGAGGCGCAGACGCTCGCCAACGTCTACCAGTCGATCGAGCATGACCATGAAATCGTCCCCGTCATCAACAAGATCGATCTGCCCGCCGCCGAAGTGGACAAGGTCAAGGCCGAGATCGAGGAAATCATTGGCCTGCCCGCCGACAATGCGGTGCTTACCAGCGCGAAATCCGGCATTGGCATTGACGAGGTGCTTGAGGCGGTCGTTACCCGCATCCCCCCGCCAAAGGGCGACCGCAACGCACCGTTGAAGGCGATGCTCGTCGACTCATGGTACGACCCTTATCTCGGCGTCGTAATTCTCATTCGCGTCATCGATGGCGTGATCAAGAAGGGCCAGGAAATCCAGTTCATGGCCGCCGGTACAAAGCATCTGGTCGACCGCGTCGGCTGCATGCGGCCAAAGCTCGAGATTCTTGGCGAGATCGCTGCGGGCGAAGTCGGCATCATCACCGCGCAGATCAAGGAAGTCGCGCAGACCCGCGTCGGCGACACCATCACCGATGCCAAGCGCCCCGCCGCGGAGGCCTTGCCCGGCTTCAAGGAAGTGCAGCCCGTCGTGTTCTGCGGCCTGTTCCCGACCGACGCCGCCGACTTTGAGAAGCTCCGCGAAAGCATCAGCAAGCTGCGCCTCAACGATGCATCGTTCAGCTTCGAAACCGAAAGCAGCGCCGCATTGGGCTTTGGCTTTCGCTGCGGTTTCCTTGGGCTGTTGCACCTCGAGATCATTCAGGAGCGCCTGACGCGCGAGTTCGACCTTGACCTCATCACCACCGCTCCGTCGGTGGTCTACAAGCTCAAGCTCAGCCGGTCGAAAACTGACGATGCGCGCGAGATGGAGCTGCACAACCCCGCCGACATGCCCGACGTCAACCGCATCGACGAGATTCAGGAGCCATGGATCGAGGCGACGATTTACTGCCCCGATGAATATCTCGGTTCGATCCTCAAGCTGTGCCAGGACCGGCGCGGCATTCAGAAGCAGCTGACTTATGTCGGCGGCCGCGCGCAGCTGGTCTACGAACTTCCGCTCAACGAAGTGGTGTTCGACTTTTATGACCGGCTGAAGAGCATCAGCCGAGGCTATGCGTCGTTCGACTATCACCAGATCGGCCACCGCGAAGGCGACCTTGTGAAGATGAGCATCATGGTCAATGGCGACGCGGTCGATGCGCTGAGCATGATCGTCCACCGCGGCACTGCGGAATCGCGCGGCCGCGGCATGTGCGAGCGCCTAAAGGACTTGATCCCCCGCCATCTGTTCAAGATCCCCATCCAGGCCGCAATCGGCGGCAAGGTCATCGCCCGCGAAACCATCGCCGCGATGCGCAAGGATGTGACTGCGAAATGCTATGGCGGCGACATCAGCCGCAAGAAAAAGCTGCTCGAAAAGCAGAAAAAGGGCAAGGCGCGGATGCGCGAGTACGGGAATGTGAGCATCCCGCAGGAAGCGTTTATTGCAGCGTTGCGGATGGGCGAGGAGTAAGTCTTTGGCCAGAGCGCGATTCGGGTTTTTGCTTTTGGTTTTGGCCAGTGCAGGTGGTTGCGCACCAGCGATGGAGACGGGGACGATGACATCACTGGCGCCAAAACCGCTCATGGTGTGGGAAGACCTGCTCTCGCGGCCAAAGCCAGCGCCTGACGCGACGATCAGCTATGGCGCGGATGCCTTGCAGGTGGTGGATATCTGGCAGCCCAAGGCGGCGCAGTTCGGTCGGGGTCCGCATCCTGCGGTCGTGATGATCCACGGCGGATGCTGGCAGACCGCGATTGCCGAACGCGATATCATGAACTGGATTGCCGATGACCTTCGGTCGCATGGCGTTGGCGTGTGGAATATCGAATATCGCGGCGTGGACCGGGGTGGTGGCTACCCCGGGACCTATCTGGATGTCGGCGCGGCGGCGGATCTGTTTGCGGCCAAGCGCGCGGAATATGGCTTTCGCACCGATGCGCCAGTGGTGACGATCGGGCATTCGGCGGGCGGGCATCTGTCCCTGTGGCTGGCGCGGCGGCCGGCCTTGGCCAAGGAGGATGCGTTGCGCGGGCCAAAGCCCTTGATGGTGGACCTTGCGATATCGCAGGGTGGCTTGCCCGATTTGCGTGCGCAGATGACTTTGCCCGATCATGGTTGCGGCAATGAAAGCGCGACTGCTATGGCCAAAAGCGAGTTCAGCCGCACTTCGCCTCCCGAAATGCCCAAGGGGCGGGCGCTCGAGCTGCAGTTCAACAATGACCTCGACAGCATCGCGCCGCCGTCGTTCGGCGCGGCTTATGGCGCAAAGATGGTGACCACGCCGCATGAGGGCCATGCCGAGCTGATCGCGCCCGAGACCGTGTCCTGGGGCAAGCAGCGGGCGGCAATATTGAAGGCATTTGGCCTGAAGGCACCAAAGCCGTGACGTTGGACCAGGCGCAGGCACTGGATGCGGCCGATCCGCTGGCGTCATATCGCGCGCAATTTCTGTGCCCCGATGGCGTGATCTATCTTGACGGCAACTCATTGGGGCAGCTGCCGCTGGCAACTATGGACGCAAGCGCGCAGGCGATCAAAGCGGCCTGGGGGCAGCGGCTGATCCGCGGCTGGAACGAGGGCTGGATCGATGCACCGCAACGCGTTGGCGCCATGATTGCGCCGCTGATCGGGGCGGAAGCGGATGAAGTGATCTCGGCGGATTCGACATCGGTCAATCTGTACAAGCTGATCGTCGCGGCGCTCCGGCTTGATCCCAAACGCAATGTCGTGGTGAGCGAGGCGGGGAATTTCCCGACGGACCTGCACATCGCCGAAGGCGCGGTTGCTGCGGTTGCAGGCGCGAAGCTGCATGTGGTGGAGCGCGACGCCTTGGCGGAGGCGCTTGGTGATGAAACCGCTTTGCTGCTGCTCACCCATGTCCATTACAAGACCGCCGCGCGCTTCGACATGGCGGCATGGACGCAAAAGGCGCATGATGCCGGCGCGCTTGTCTGCTGGGACCTGAGCCACAGCGCCGGCGCGGTCTCGGTTGAGCTGAACGCGGCGGGGGCGGACCTTGCGGTGGGTTGCGGATATAAATATCTGAATGGCGGACCAGGCGCGCCCGCGTTCCTGTTTGTCGCCAAGCGCTGGCAGGAGCAGTTGCACAACCCGCTGTCAGGCTGGATGGGGCATGCCGCACCGTTTGAATTTGCCGATGGCTATGAGGCTGCGGCAGGGATGAAGCGCTGGCTGACCGGAACGCCGTCGGTGCTTGGGCTCGTCGCGCTCGAAAGCGGGCTGAAGCTGTGGGCGGACATCGACATTCGCGCGGTGGAGGCCAAGTCGGCGGCGTTGTGGGATATCTCCCACGCGGCTGGCACGGCAGCTGGGCTGGAGTGCGTCACTCCGAGCGACCCATCCGAACGCGGCAGCCACATCAGCTTTCGCCATCCGCACGCTTATGAAATTGTGCAGGCGCTGATCGCGCGCGGGGTGATTGGCGATTTCCGCGATCCCGACATCATGCGCTTTGGCCTGACGCCGCTGATGCTCAGCCACGCCGATATTTGGCAGGCGGGAGAGCATCTGCGCGAGATCGTAGACAGCGGCAGTTATCGCGCGCCGGAATTTGCCGTGCGCCATGCGGTTACCTGACGCTTAGGCCAGTCCGGTAATCTCGAATGCCCCGCTCGAAAAATTGAATGCTTTCGATGTTGGAACCAGTTTGCAGGGGTTTGCCATCACGCGGTTCTTGACCGCCTCGTATGTCTCGCCGCTGGCGACAATTACGGAACGCGACCGGTCGCCTGCATCGCACAAGGCCGCCGCCACCGCGATTGGCGGTCCGACGATGGTGAGGTTCTGGAACTGCGAATGGCCAAGATTGGCGCGCAGCAACCGCCCGCTGGCTATGCCGGCACGATAATAAATCCCTGCAAGCTGGGGGTTCAGCGAAATCCAGTAATCGCGGATATCGACAAAGGCACGTTTCATATCGAGCGCGGCTTCAACTGCGGCCAGTTCGTGATCGGGCTGCGGCCGTGGCACGTTGAAGCGAAGCAATGCGCCGTCGCCCATATAATTGTCGAGCGTCGCACCGCGGCGAAACGCCGCCTCGCACATGGTTTCGAAATATTCGTTAAGCAATTGCAATGCAAAGCTTGAGGAAAATTCCTTGAACAACAATGACGACCGCGACAGGTCGAAATAGAGCACGGTCCCGTTGCTGCCCGAGCCATCCTCTGCGGGGCCGACGAGCTTCATGAAATCAGGGAGTTTCGACAGTGCCGCCACGCGTTCGGCAATCGGCTTTGCCATCACGGCCAGCCGCGCCAGGTCGGCATCGGTAAAGGCGGCTTCGCCCTCCTTGCGCAAAAGCTGCAACACGCCAATAATATGACCCTTGTCGTGAAGGGGTGCATTGAGCGTAGTCGACGGCGCGTAATTCGATATCGTCTCTGCCGCCTTGAAATGGGTGGTATCCGTGCCGGTGTTGACCGAAACGAAGCTGTCGCCATCGGTAAAGCAGCGGCCGGCGAGGCTTTTCAACGGGATGATCTTTGAACGGAGCCGCTGAGTTTGCGGGCTGAAGGGTTCGATGCACAAGAATGAGAGACCGTGGACATCGCCTTTGATCCCCGTGACCGGAATGTAGAGTGATCCGCCACTTGCGCCTACTGCCTTCATGAGCGCCTGCAGATCGGAATCGAGGCCTGCCTTTCCGCTCAGCACTGCGCCGCCACCGCGTCCGGCGAGTTCGAGCTGGTTCAGCAACTGGTCGCGCTGGGTAACAACCTGTTCGAGCTGCGACGACAGATCGCGCTTTTCGGCTTCGAGCCTGTCGCGCTCGCCCTTTTCCTCATTCTTGACCAGAAAGCGGGTGAGGCCGACCAGCACGGCAAGGATACCTAGGCCGCCACCGATGATTCCGATCCAAAGGCTTACATTGTCCATCTCCGCTCCCTCGATGGCCGTTAGCTGAAGATGTCTGACAGGCAAGTTGCCGTCAAGTACGAACCTTTTCCCCCCTGACAAGCGCCGCCACCTCTGCTAGGCGCGCCAAATGCTTAACCTGAATGGTATCACCGTGCGCCTTGGCGGCCGCACTATCCTCGACCGCGCCACGGCGGCCTTGCCTTCTTATGGCCGGGTTGGCCTGATCGGGCGCAACGGCGCTGGCAAATCGACGCTGATGAAAGTGATGATTGGTTCTCTGGACGCCGATGACGGCAGCCTGGAGATGCCCAAGGGAACGCGCATCGGCTATATCGCGCAAGAAGCTCCAGCAGGCGACTTAACGCCGTTCGAAACGGTGCTGGCCGCAGATACCGAGCGCGCGGCGCTGATGATCGAAAGCGAACAGGAGGGGCTTGACCCCGACCGCATGGCCGAAGTGCATGAACGGCTGATCGCGATCGACGCCTACACCGCGCCGGCGCGGGCATCGCGGATCCTCGTTGGCCTTGGCTTTGACGAAGAGATGCAAACCAAGCCACTCGACAGCTTTTCTGGCGGCTGGAAAATGCGCGTGGCGCTTGCATCTTTGCTGTTTTCGCAGCCCGACCTTTTGCTCCTCGACGAACCGTCAAACCACCTTGATCTCGAAGCAACCTTATGGCTGGAAAATTTCCTAAAGGGCTATCCCGCCATGATGGTAGTGATCAGCCACGAACGCGACCTTTTGAACAACGTCGTCGACCATATCCTGCATTTGGATAATGGTCAGGTGACTCTGTATTCTGGTGGCTATGACTCGTTCGAGCGCCAACGCGCCGAGCGTGCAGCGCAGCTGGCGGCGGCAAAGGCAAGCCAGGATGCGCAACGCGCCAAGCTCCAGGATTATGTGGCGCGCAACTCGGCCCGCGCCTCGACCGCCAAGCAGGCGCAGTCCAGAGCCAAGGCGCTGGCGCGGATGCAGCCGATTGCTGCGATGGCCGAAGATCCGACGTTGAGCTTTGACTTCCCAAGCCCCGACGAGCTGAAACCGCCATTGGTGACGCTTGATCTGGCCAGCGTTGGTTATACCGAGGGCAAACCGATATTGCAGCGATTGAATTTGCGGATTGACCCTGATGACCGGATCGCTTTGCTTGGGCGTAACGGCAATGGCAAGACCACGCTCGCGCGGTTGCTCGCGGCGCAATTGACGCCGATGGACGGGGCGATGAGCTCTTCGGGCAAGATGCGAGTCGGCTATTTCACGCAATATCAGGTCGAGGAACTCGACGGCAACGATACCCCGCTTGAGCATATGACTCATCAGATGAAGGGCGCGAGCCCCGGCGCGGTGCGCGCGCAGCTTGGGCGTTTTGGCTTTTCGGGGGCAAAAGCCACAACGAAGGTCGGCAAGCTTTCGGGCGGTGAACGCGCGCGGCTTGCGCTGGCGCTTATTACGCGCGATGCGCCGCACATGCTGATCCTCGATGAACCGACAAACCATTTGGACGTCGATGCGCGTGAGGCACTCGTGCAAGCGCTGAACGAATATGAAGGCACGGTGGTGCTGGTCAGCCATGACCGCCATATGCTTGAACTGACGGCTGACCGGCTGGTGCTCGTGGACAATGGAACGGCGACCGAATTTTCGGGTACGATCGAGGACTATACCGATTTCATCCTGGGCAAGGGACCCGCCAAGGAGAAGCTGTCCAAGGCCGACCGCAAGGAAGACAAGAAGGCCCAAGCTGTTGCGCGGGAGGCGCAGGCCAAACTCAAGCGCGACGTCAGCGATGCCGAGGCTGATCTGGCAAAGCTTGAGGTTGTCCTGAGCGCTATTGACCGCGCGATGTTCGACCCAGCAGCAGCAGCGAACGAGTATAAGGACCTGACGATGGGCGAATTGTCCCAACGCCGCGGCAAGATCATTGCCGCGCAGGAAGCTGCCGAAGCCCGCTGGGTTGCAGCGAGCGAGGCATTGGAAAAGGCTTAGCTTGAAACTGCTTGTTGCGCGGACTGCTCATGCTCGTCGCGATAGCGAAGGACAGGGCGTCAGTGCTGACATGGTCAAATGATGGACGTCTCTGGCTGCACAATTGTCGTATTTCGATGATACCCAGATCTGGAATTTGCCACCTGCTCTCTGTTGTCGGCGGTGGGATGGGCCATAACTTATTGCGTGGAGTGCTTGCGCTGCTGGGCTAAACTAATTGGATATTAAACCGTTAACCATAGCGAACCTTGCTGGCACATCTAGCCAGGGCTAAATTGTGACGGACGCTACAGAATATGCAGATCGCGACTACAAGTGACTTAGATGACAGATGTTTGGAAAAACGAAATGCTGAGCGACATGTCGGTTTGATGCTGATTGCTAAAATCGAATCCATCGGCATGGAGTCGGTTTGTCGGATAAGAAATATTTCAGCCACGGGTGCCCAGATCGAAACGAACGTCCCACTAACATGTGATCAATCAGTAGCACTTGAATTGCGATCCGACTTGAAATTGATAGGCCAGGTCAGATGGAAGAACGGCGAATATGCCGGACTTCAATTCGATACGCCCATCGACGTGACGCGCTATTTACTTCGGCCTGAAAGCAAAATTGACCGGATCAAGGTCAGAGCGCCGCGATACCAATGCCATGCTGAGGCAATGGTTATTACAGACATGGGCAATTTTCGTTGTCGTGTGTCTGACGTGAGCTTGTCAGGCGCGTGCATCTCAAATTTACCCTCAAAGCTAAAGCTCAAGCCGGGTCAGACTGTGCAGTTCAGCTGCGATGGTTTGCCAATCCGCTATGCCTGCATAGCTTGGGTAGATTGTGACAGGCTCGGATTGAAATTTCGGCATCCGGTTAGATATACCGAGTTGCAAGCTTGGCTGACAGATTATTCACGGCCGTCAATTCCCTCATCAATGCAACAACCGCTTCGTCTCGTTTGGAGTGGCAATAGGTTAGCCTCCTAAGCCCAAAGTCCCGGCGCCAGCCTAGCTGGGATCAACGGCAAGTTTTGGGGCCGCCATTATTTCTCGGTGACAAGAATGTTGTCGTGTCCTGACCGGCAGCTTTAACTCTATATTGTCGGGACACAGTCTTACATTCAGCCGGTGATCAAACGGCAGGTCACAACGGTGTAAGCCCATCAGAAAAGCGCAGGCCAATCCGCGTTGCGTAGCATTTTTCGTCATTTGTAGCGACCATCGCTCCATCGAGCTGCTGAACCGATGCCGCGAGGATGATGAGCCCTAGTCCGACCCGTCCGTTCGACGCGACTCGTTTGACCGCAGCGATGGGTGCATCATCGGTGCATCTGATCTCATATTCTGACTCGCCCGTGCGCTCACCGCTTAAGAGCACTGTTCCAGATGAATTCTTAAATGAGTGCTTCAACGCGTTTGTTGCAAGTTCGTTTACGATTGTCCCGACCGTCGACGCTTCGTGGGGCTTAACGGTTATGTTTTCGAAACTGCCCTGAACCGAAACGTCACCAGTCAGCGTGGAATTGATCAAACTTACGATCTTATTCAGATAAGGTCCAAGCTCAACCAT
>JANMJX010000117.1:0-26802 GCA_031371575.1 Sphingomonadales bacterium | reverse complement strand
TGGAGTGATTTTTGGGAGGGCAGTTGGCACTGTTGTAGTGCGACAATTAAAATATGCGTTTGCTAATTAAGTGGTGCAGATTTTTGCAGCGTTACAATTAAGTGGTTCCGATTTTATTTATCGATTTATGTAATAAAACATGAGCTTAAACGAAAAATGCAGCCAGATCGTGATCTTTAACAAAAGTTACTGATTGGTTAAACCATGTTGCGAGTGTTTAGATTGATATGCATTGCAGATGAGGTTCGCTCACCCGCTCCTTAGCAAATGATCGTTATCTGGGAGGGCTTGTGGACGAACTACATGGATTTCGCAAAAGCTGAATTGGAAGACAACTTGCCTGTCCCAAATGAACTGACGGCTATGTTGGACGTTGCCGACAGTCCGCTAATAGGGCTGAGAATGCAGAAAGCAGCCGTTCGTTCATGCCAAAGAGCGATGGCAGCTTTGCACCTAGTTACAGTCGCGATAAGCGCTGACTGGTTCACCCAAAAGTAGACATGGCATCAGGCAGGAGAATACTGCTGATGTGTTGGACTATCCCGGAAGCCAGTATTGAGAACGCAAGTGGTCAATCACCAATGTAGCGTGTTGTATCGCTTTCGACGGCGGAGGCCCAGAGACGGACTCGTGTCGGCGAGCCGATTTTGTAAAATCCGCCTCTAGTGGTTTAATAGACCTGCTGGCAAACGCAAATAACATTGCTTGCGTGAGATTGAATAAGAAAAGTCCACATATGAGCGGCGTAATCAATTTAGACGGCAGCGGGTCGCAGCCGCTTCGCAACGGTTTCAGGCATACGCAACCATATGACCGCTGCTGCCAGAAAGCTTATTGAGGCAAGGCTCATTACTGGGGCACGACCGAATGCGTCGGCCAGTGGCGCCGTGATAAGCGGTGCGGTCATGCTGATAACGCGCCCCCAGTTGAATATCGATGCCGCGGTCGACCGTAAATGTGGCGGGTATAGTTCCGACAGCCAGGGTCCCCAAATCGCGCTGCACGACAACATTACGCCGTAAATAAAACCGGTTAGTTCAAGGAGGCCAATCGGCATCGGCACGAACAGATAGACCGGAATAATAGTCGCTGCTGCAACAAAGCCCCATGCCGCATTGCGGCGGCCGAAGCGGTCGCTGATGAAGCCCCAGACAAGGCCGCCAATTGCCGCGCCGATGAATTGCCATCCAAGCACATCGCCAACAACTGTGTCGGGTATTGCTCGATCTTCTTTCAGATAGGTCGTCGCCCAGCCGGTGAACGCCTGATACGCGAAGAAATTAAGTCCCGTCATCGTAGCCAGCAATATTGTTTGTTTTGCGACGCCGGGTTTGAACAACTCGGTAATGGGCAGTTTCGATTTGGCGACCGCTTCGTCATCGCTGGCCCCGTCCATCGGAATGAAACGGCGGTCGTCAGGGATGACGAGGAAGGCAAACAAAGCGATGGCAACGGGGACGCCGCCTGCCCAAAGCAGTATTCTCCAATCATAGCCGGCCTTGAATGCGGCTGCAGACATGAAGCCCAGGGCGGCAACGGCGAGGTTATACGTTCCCAGTACAAATCCGGCGATTACGCCGCGCACATCGCGTGCAAATATGCCGGAATAAATGCCGACAGCGATCGGAAACATCGAGCCCATGAAAAACCCAAGTCCTATCCGCTGGAGTATCAAACCAGTATAGTCGGTTATCACCAGCGCACCTAACAAGCCGAGGCCATATCCCACCATCGATATTACGAGTGCATTCCGTCTGCCGATCTTGTCCGCGACTTGCCCCATCACTACTGCGCCGACAATCGCACCAATAGATTGCAGGGTATAGGCAGAGCCTGCTTGTAAATCAGTAAGACCAAGACTTTCCTTTATATAAGGGCGTAATATGTCGACCGTGTTCCATGACCAAGCATAGAAGAAATAGGCGACTAACAGGAATGCAAGCGCGCCAAAACGTCGCCCTTGACTAAATTCTTGAGCGCGGATCATGGTGTTTCTCTCAAGTAGTCGGGCAGCAAGTCGATACCGAATTGTCCGATTAAATCGACCATATCGATAAATACCCAATTCTCCACAAGCATATCATCCTCGCGCCGCCAGAAATCCATGATCCGCTGCGTTATGCGCTTGCCCGTCGCTGTAATGCCGATCCAGTCATCGCCCGAATGCGTTGCGTTGATGCTCGGCCAGCCCGTCGAGGCCACATAAGTACCTTCGCCGATCCGGCTTTTGTGGTTCCCGCCAATACGGTCAGGAAACGCCTTGAGGAACGGCCCCTGATGTGCGCGTTCATAATCGGCGTGGCCGCGTGCGCTGCCAATACCGCCTGGACCATACCACCCAAATTGCGATGTCCAGAAACGTTTCATTCCCATGCTCGATAGCGATTTTCGGTCGTAGGACATCAGGCCCGCGATCATCGCTTCGACCAGTTTCAGGCTTTTATCGGATTCCGACGGGTCCGCTGCGACGAAGGTGACACCATCTTGCGTTGCCGGAGCTGGCGACCAGTTTTCGCCCAACTGAGGACGCAGTGGCCACTGATTAGTTTCGATCATCAATCGTGTCACATCCAGCAGCACGTAGCTCTCGACGACCTTATCGCCGACAACTCGGTCAAACCAACCGTAGCGTAAAAAATGCGGCCGTCCGCTAGCCTTCAACCCGTAAAGATCATTTTCGAAATGACCGACAAAACACCCCGACGATGCAAACCAATTTCCGTCTTTAAACTGGCCGCTTAGCAAAATGTCAGTGCGGCGCTCAAGGTCCGGAAAAGCTCGAACCAATGGTTGCCAGAAACGTTCAATGATAGCAGCTGTACCAGCGCAATGATCGACTGGAGCGCCTGCGTTAAAATTGCAATCGGCGGCGTACAACGATTCGGTCAATCCCGTGTGGTGCTTCTCTAAATCACGATGGTTGTGTATCGCTTGCCAATAGCGGGCTTTATCCAATGTCATTTTTCCCTCTCGATATCAGCAATATTGACTTCGAATGCAATCGCCGTAAACTATTATTTGTACTGCGGGCCAAATTGGTTCGAAACCAATGGAAAAGCGGGAAAAAAATGGCCGATCATAATGCCAGAATCAAAAGCTGGACCGCTGACGCGCTGTCGCCGCGGCTGGTGCGCTACCGGGATTTGATTCCCTGTTACAACGCCTTTATCGATTGCCGCACGCCGGGTTCAGAGGCGAAGGAAAACTTCACAATCATCGGGCCAGGGGTATCCGAAAAGCCTGACCAGCATGTCCATATTGCGGAACCGCATGGCTATAATATCGGTGGCGCGCGGCAACCGCCAGGGTGCGTGAATTCGCAACACAGCCATGATACCGCTGAGGTTTTTGTCGTCCATAGCGGACATTGGCGCTTTGATCTGGGCGAGCACGGCGACGATGCGCAGGTCTATCTGCACCCAGGCGATGTAATCTCGATTCCAACGCGCGTGTTCCGCGGGTTCACCGCCACGGAGGCTGCCGAGGATGGCAGCCCGGGATTTTTGTGGGCAGTATTGGGGCAAGACAATCCAGGGCGAGTGACTTGGGCACCCAAAGTGTTTGATATGGCAAAGGATTATGGCCTCGTCCTCCTCGAAAACGGATCGCTTGTGGATACAGCCGCAGGAGAGGCCGTTCCGGTGGACGTGCATCCGATGGCACCGACTTCACGCCACGACGCTGACGCGCTTAGCAGAATGACTCTGGAACAGGCTGAAACCATTGTGTGGAGAAGTAAATCCGCCAACGGCACCAACGTAACTGGCATCATCGGCGCAGACGCTCCTCTCAACTGGGACCATGGATTTCACGTTGACCGCGTTGATATCGCAACGGGCGACACCATCGACTGGGCTGACGCTGAAGACAAAGAAGTGCTGTTCGTCCATAGCGGGCGCATTGAAATCGAATGCGACGACGGCGTTGTGGCTTTGGGCGAAGGTGATACCATCAGTCTGCCCGCCGGTATGCCGCGCCGGTTGCTTTCCGACACGGGAGCCGTCACATTTTTGGTCCACCAATGACCATAATCCCCAATGTTGGTGGCCGTGACATCGCGCAAATTTTGGCACCACAAGGTGCGCGCCGTCAGGATATTCCCGGATTTGGCGAAGAGTATAGTGATATTGTCGATTATATCCTGCGCTGCACACATCGGATCTGGGAGGAAAAAGACGTCGGTTTGATTGCAACCCATTATGCGCCGGATATCGTTGTCCATATGATGACTGGGCCAGTGTTCGGCATGGAAGGTGTAATCGCTGGAACATCGCGGACGCTTTCGGCCTTTCCTGACCGCACATTGACTGGCGAGGCTGTGATATGGTCCGACGCCAAAGACTACGCGGGCGACGGCGCATATTTGTCTTCACACCGGATCACCTCTACCGCGACCAATTTGGGCACATCGGAGCTTGGACCAGCCACTGGCAAGTGCATCACATTTACGACCATCGCTGATTGCCTGTGTAAAGAGAATCTGATTATCGAAGAATGGCTGGTCCGCGATTACAGCGCGATGGCGCTGGAGCTAGGCTATCATCCTCGAGCAGTTGCAAAGACACATGCCGAAACGGACAAAGCGCAAGGTGCGCGCGCGGAGTGGCGCAAAACGGCGATGGAGCGTGTCCTGTCCAGTCCTGCGACGCCATTTCCCGATGCGGCTCTGCCCGACCCGGCCGCAAACCCTCACGCCTTTGCGCAGGTGTTCTTTGATGCCGTCGTCAACCATAGGCGCTTTGGAATGACCCGCGATGCATATTCTCCGGCGTCGCATTGGAGCGGCCCGGGCGGACGGCGGCTGTTTGGCTGGGGTGAAATTACCGGCTGGTTCACCGCATTAATCGGCAGTTTCGGCGATGCGCGGATATCCATTCAGCACGTGTCGGCGGTTCATGACATGATCGCCGTGCGTTGGGAATTAACCGGCACACATGATGGCGGCGCCCTTTACGGGGCCGCGACCGGCGAGCCGATTTACATCCTCGCCGTCACGCATTGGCGGATTGCGCATAATGTGATTGTAGATGAGGTGACGGTGTTTGATGAGGTTGCACTTATGCGCCAGATGGAGGGAGGCCTGTGAGTGATCTGGCGTCCCTCGAAGCCTCGTTGCGACGTGACCGCAATCTCGCGGCTCTCGCCGACAGTCATGTCCACCGCGCGACGCGGGAGGATAGCCTCGGCATCATCAAAGGACGTGATGCCATCACTGCGGCTTGGGTCAACGAGGATGCCAGCGACATAACCATCACCGCCGATCTTGGTGAAATGATTGCGTATAAGAACAACGGCTGGCACGGGCACCGCTGGGTTTGGCGCGAGGAAGGGCGAACGCTACGCGAAGTCGTCATTGAAGATCGCGGCGCGGCCAAGTCCGCCCCGCCCGCGCACCCACCATTAGGCGAAATCCGCAGTGGCGAGGGGCAATATGCGGCAGGCGACAGCGCGCTGGTCCCGCCCGGCTTTCCAGAAGAAGCCCGAAATATTGCCAACTGGCTTCACAAAGCGTGGAACGGCCGCGCGTTTAACCTTTATGACCGACAATGGCTCCCCGCGCTGATACGGCTGTTGCCAGATGCCACATTCTATTTCGAGCACGCTGTGGTCGGAGAAAAGCAGACCGCGATCCTTTGGCGTATGCACGGCCATGATGCGACCGGTCAGCGGATACGCTTAATCGGCAGCAGCGTGCTTACCGGCGATGCAGATGAAACAGTGATCGACCACGCTGCGATGGCTGCGCAATTGGGACGCGAAATTATCTCTTACGCATGAAGAGATGCCGCCAAAACGGCATCAATTTGTTCTAGCGTTATCGCTGCCAAATCATCGACGTTCAAAGCTGAGCCTGAAAAATCCTGATCGTCGGTCATCTCGCCTGGTGTCACTATTACCGCTATTCCAGCGGCTACCGCCGATGCCATGCTTACCGGCGTATCCTCAATCGCGACGACGTCATGTGCCATCAATCCTAACTGCGACAGGCAATGCAGATAGGCGTCGGGGGCAGGTTTAACCGCGTCGACTTTGTCTATGGTGGTGATGCTAGCGAAGGCACCGAAATCCAGCGCATCACCCAGCGCGGCCTTAATTGCATCTACATTTTCGACAGATGTGGAGGTGCATAATGCGACGCGCACGCCGGCATCTTGGCAAGTCTTGATAAGTTCGGCAACGCCCCGGCGCGGCTTCAACGAGCCAGCTACGGTAAGCGCGGCATAATGATACGTTTTGCGTTCATGCAACGTCGCAATTACGGCGTCGGTCACGTTCGAGCGGTTGCTATCCTCATCACGGAACGCGCGGAGTCTATTCAGCCCACCATTGATCGATAGCAGTAGTCGATATTTCGCGGCGTCCCAATTCCAATCGAGACTTGCTTCGGCAAACGCCTGATTAAACGCCTGCCGCTGCAAATCGGATGTTTCCGCAATAACACCAATTGCTCCGAAAATGACGGCTTTTAATTGCACCATGAAATGGGTATTCCTTTGAACGTCGCCCATCTATTGCAACGCCCCTGAAGCGGCTTTGTTGCAGTTTGATTAGGTTCGGATCGCCTCTGCCAGCTTTGCGGCACCTTGCAACATGAAATCATGGTCAGAGCCGAGGATGAACAGGCTCGCGCCTTTTTCGCGCCACATGCCGACATCACCAACGCGGCCCAAGAACATACCAGTTGTTCGTCCGGCGGCTTTGCCCGCAGCTACTATGCGGTCCACAGCGTCCACTACAATCGCGTCATCAGGGGTTTCGGCAGTGTAGGAAATCGTCAGATCGGCGCGTCCGATGAACAATGCGTCGATACCATCCACTGCAGCAATGGCTTCGATATCGTCGGCGCCTTCAATATCTTCAATCTGAGCGATGATGGTCACGTGTTTGGCATCGGCTCGGTGCTTCGCCATGCCCTTGCTGGTGTAGCCGGCCGCGCGCGAACTCCCTGCATAGCCGCGTCCGCCGCTGACATAGTGGCAGGCTTTAACGGCATCTTCGGCATCAGCGGCGCTGCGGATATGCGGCAGGATTACGCCATGAGCGCCGCAATCAAGGGCGTTGAGAATCTGCTCGTGGCTCGCGGATTGCGGGCGTACCAGCACCGTTTTGCCACCTGCGCGCGCCGCAAGAATGCACAGGTCAAGCGCTGCGCGGTCAAACGGGGCGTGTTCGGCATCAAGCACAAGGCAATCAAGGCTGGAGTAGCTCAGCACTTCGACGACATGCGGGTGCGGCGTTTTGATCCAGGTGCCAGCAAGCAATTCACCGGCGCGCAGCTTTTCGCGGAAACTCACCATAATTTCTTACTCGCCAATTCTGCGCCTTCGGCCAATGTTTTCAGCTTGGCCCAGACAATATCGGGATCAACGACGCCGAATCCTGCAAAGGTTGAAAATCCGCAGTCTGTCCCCGCAATAACGCGTTCGCGCCCGATAATGTTAGCATATCGCTCGATCCGCTCGGCAACGACGCGCGGATGTTCGATAAAGTTGGTTGTGCTGTCGATAACGCCGGGGATCAGGATTTTATCGTCGGGGATGATATCCGCCATTTCTACAAAATAGTTCCAGTCAGCCTGATGGCGCGGGTTCGATGTTTCAAACAAGAGCGCGGCGGGCTTCGCCTTCATCAGCGTCGGAAGGATTACGCCGAGCTCAACATCGCAGCAATGCGGACCTTCATAATTGCCCCAGCAGACATGCATCCGCACCCGGTCGGCAGGTACGTTGCGCAGCGCGTGGTTCAGCGCCTCAACATGACCGCCAATCAGTGTCAGATACTCGGCGTCACTGCGGTCCTTGTACATCATGTGTCGCCCTAGGCCCAGATCAGGGCTATCAAGTTGAAGATACAACCCCGCCGCGATGATCGCTTCATATTCCGGCCGCATCGCCTCTGCCAGCGCTTCAAGATAGGCGTCTTGCGTCGGATAATATTCATTGGGCTGAAACAACGCGATCACGCCGGGCGACGCCGCGTTCATGAAGCCGCCGACTGGCTCATGTGCGGCAACAGCCGCCAGCATATGCGTGACGTCCTCCTCCAGCGGCGCCATCGACTTGACCGCAATTGGCCCAACACATTTAGGCCGGCGATAGGTCGGTGTGCCGCCCCCCTTGTCTTGGCGCGCCAAAAAGTTGGGAAACATTTCGAGATCTTTAGGCGGCGTCCGTGCGCTATCGCCGTCAAAGCCGGTAATTCGATCCTTGATATAGGTCGCGTAGGATATTTTCGACATCTCGCCGTCGGATACAAGGTCAACGCCGCTTGCGACCTGCCGTGCAACCGCTTCGTCCACTGCCGCTCCAATAACCTCGGAGAATTGCGCAGGGTCAATCGCCTCGCCGCGTTCTTGCGCAAAGACAAGATCGGTTACCGCCGCAGAGCGCGGCAACGACCCGACATGTGTGGTCAATATGCGGTTGGTCATACGTGAAAATCCCCTGCGTAATCGTCTAGCCAAGCTGTCAGCGCCGCCGAAAAGGCGGACGGCTGTTCAAGCGGAAGCATATGCCCAGCGCCCGGAATGATCGTCAGCTGCGCATCCCTTGCCCGGCGCGCCATCGCTTCATGCCATTCAGGCGGGCACAACCTGTCTTCCTCGCCGCACATCACCGCAATCGGTCCAGCAAATGTATCAAGCACCGGGCCAAGGTCCTGCCGGGTTCGAAGCGCCTCGCTTTGCGCGAGAAAGATATCCTCGCCCAGCTCCATCGCCATGTCGAACAGCAGTTGCTTCAAAGCCGCGTCATTCCGGTTGGCTGCCGCCAGATATGCGGGTTTTAATTCGTCGGCGATGATCGTCGCCATTTCGCCATTCCGGACGCGCAATTGCTGAATGGGACGCAGAGCCGTGCGTTCGGGCAAATCGGCGCCTGCATTAGTATCGATCAGAACCATGGCATTGACCCGCTCGGGCGCTTGCCTCGCCATCTCCAACGCGACGATTCCGCCCATCGAAAACCCGACAAGTATTATCGGGCCGTTGATCTTTGCCAGCACCGCAAATGCCATCGCGGATATGCTAGCCTGTCCCAATGGGGGGGCATCTACGCAAACCCATTCGGGAAGATCGGACACTTCACGCCAAAGCCGCGCGTCGCACATGTTGCCCGGGATAAAGATCAGCCTTGGTCGCATCAGCCGAGCCGCGCGGAGCTACCCGGCAACAATTCGCCTGCGAACAGTCGCTGTTCAGGGGACAGTTCTGGCCGTTCGATGCGTTCAAGCAACATCGCCACCGCTGCCTCGGTCATCCGACGCACTGGCTGGCGTATTGTCGTCACCTGATAGGCTAGCCATGTTGCGGGACCGACGCCGTCGAAGCCAACCACCGATAAGTCTTGCGGCACGTCGATGCCGAAATTTATCCGCGCGCTATCGATTGCGCCAATCGCCATCAAGTCGTTGGCGCAAATTAACGCGTCCATCTTGTGATGGGTCATCCGCATCAATTCTTTCAGCGCCGCGCCGCCACTGGCATAATCGAAATTACCGCGCACGATTCTGCAATCTCGTCCCAGTTGCTGCAACCGCCGCTTGGCCGCCTCGACGCGCTCTTCACCTACATAGCTATCGGCAGGCCCCGCAATGATGCCAAAGACATGATGCTCGCCCTCAACTAGGCCATCGACCAAAGCATGTTCGCCGCTGACCGAATCGCAGCAGACATTAGCCACCGGCACGCCTTCGCCGATGCGGTTGTAGAGTACGACCGGCACACCGCGGTCGGCAAAGGCGGCAAGCTGTTCGGGGTGCAGACGCGCTGCGACGATTGCGCCGTCAACGCGGTAGCGCCAAACCTGATCGAGCACTTCATCGACGTCCGATTCGGCCGCAAGAGAGAACAGCAAAACGCGAATGCCTTGCACTGACAGTCGCTGGGTCAATTCAGCCAGCACTTCTGGATAATATAGGTTGGTCAGGTTGGAAATGATGATCGCAACGAGGTTTGAACGGCGCGTTATCAGCCCTTGGGCAATGGCATTTGGATAATAATGCAGTTCGCGCGCAGCGGCCAAAATCTTCTCGCGTGTCTGCGGCGCAACCGATGCGCCCTGCTGGAAACAGCGGGATACCGCCGATTGCGACACTCCAGCGTGACGCGCCACATCATAGGATGTCGCGCGCCCGCCAGATGTTACTCTCGCGTCGAGCGCTTCAGGCTGCTTCTTTGCGGCCATAGCGGCGGACCCTTATGTCGGCCTGTTCTTTATGCCCTGCAAAACCCTCTATCGCGCACAGACGCGAACAATATTCCCCTATCATCACACTCGCCTCATCGGTTAGCACCCGTTGGTAGGTGCAGGTCTTGATGAACTTGCCGACCCAAAGCCCTCCCGTAAAGCGCGCATTTTTCTTGGTCGGCAATGTATGGTTGGTTCCGATGACTTTGTCGCCATAGCTGACATTGGTGCGGTGCCCCAAAAACAGCGCGCCGTAATTGGTCATATTGTGCAGGAAATAGTCGGGGTCTTTGGTCATCACTTGCACATGTTCAGATGCAATCTCGTCAGCGATCTGGACCATTTCTTCGTAGCTGTCAGCGACGATAACTTGGCCGTAATCGGCCCATGCCTTCGATGCAATGGGCGCAGTTGGCAGGATCGTCAGCTGGCGGTCGATTTCAGCCATTGTCTCGCGCGCAAGCTTTTCCGAATTGGTCAGCAAGATGGCGGGCGAATTGGGTCCATGTTCAGCTTGGCCGAGCAAATCAGCGGCGCATAGTTCGCCGTCAACCGTTTCATCTGCGATCACCAACGTCTCTGTCGGGCCAGCAAGCAAATCGATTCCGATGCGGCCGAACAGCTGGCGTTTAGCCTCGGCGACATAAGCGTTGCCTGGGCCGACGATCATATCGACAGCGGCGATGCTCTGGGTGCCAAGTGCCATTGCGGCCACAGCTTGAACGCCGCCAACACACAGAATTTCGTCTGCGCCGGCCATGTGCATCGCCACAACAATCGCCGGATTGGGCTTGCCCTCAAATGGCGGTGCGACGGAAATCACGCGCTGTACGCCCGCAACCTTGGCCGTCACAACACTCATATGCGCAGAGGCAACGAGCGGATATTTGCCGCCTGGCACATAGCACCCAACGCTGTTCACTGGCAGATTCTTGTGACCCAGTATAACCCCAGGTAAAGTTTCCACCTCGACATCCTTCAACGCATCGCGCTGAATCTGGGCAAAGCCTCGCACTTGCGCCTGGGCAAAACGGATGTCTTCGATGGTTTGCGGTTCAAGCTCGGCATAGGCTGTATCGATATCTGATTGCGACAGGCGGAAATCGGTAGGAGCCCAATTGTCGAATTTCAGCGACCAGTCCCGCACCGCGTCATCGCCGCGTTTCTTGATGTCAGCGATGATCTCTTCAACGACTTGGCGAACTTGCGCATCGGCCTCAGCTGCTGCGTCCTCGGTTATGCCAGTTTTAAGATAGCGGGCCATTGTACTCTCCTTAGGCACTTTGAATCAGTCTCAATGTGTTCTACGCTACCGGAAATGACTTCGAATGCAAAGAGGATAGAATGACGCAAGATGAAATCCCGGTGTGGGCGCAAGGTCTTCAAGGCAAACATGCGGTCGTCACTGGCGGAAGCAAAGGGCTCGGTCGGGCCATTTGCATTGCACTGGCGCAGGCGGGGGCGAGCGTCACGGCGGTTGCGCGCGACCCTGCCGCTTTGGGTGAACTTGCGGCGTATTATCCGGAGATCAAGGCGTGGCCAGCCGACGTAAATAATCCCAGATTCGGCATCGAACTCGCGCAGCGCCGCGTGGACATTTTTGTCAACAATGCTGGCACCAATAACCCGATGCCGATGGTTGACGTACCGGTTGATGTGCTCGACCAGATGATGAACCTTAATGTGCGTGCTGCATTTTTGGCCGGGCAAGGAGCTGTGCGGTCCATGGTGAAAGCCGGAACTGGCGGCGTCATTATCAACATAAGCAGCCAGATGGGGCATGTCGGCTCACCGGGACGGACAGTTTATTGCATGACAAAGCACGCTCTGGAGGGCCTGACCAAAGCCATGGCGGTTGAACTTGCTCCACACAACATTCGCGTCAATTCGGTCGCGCCGACTTTCATCGAAACGCCGATGACTGCGCCGATGTTGGCCAAGCCTGAATTCCGCGCCTTCGTCGATACTATGATCCCCTTGGGTAAGATCGGAAAACCAGAAGATGTCGCATCGGCGGTCCTTTATCTGGCTTCGCCCGCCGCAAATATGGTTACCGGTACCAGCCTGCTGATTGATGGCGGCTGGACAGCGCAATAGGATGAGTCAACTGAGACGGTGAGTGTGACGCTTTTGCAACGCGGAACGGCACTTTGCATTCGAAGTCATATTTGACTTGCATTCGCAGTCTTTTTGCAGTCCATCTATGATACCAAAATTATTTAGCGACCGTTCAGGGGAGGGTTCGAGCAATGAAAATCTCAAAAATGCGCCTATTAGCGACTACTGCGCCGCTTGCAGCAATGCTGTTCAGCACACCATCATATGCGCAAGACGAAGCCAGCGATGACGCGGGCATTGAGGAAATCATCGTTACTGCACAGCGTCGGGAACAAAATCTGCAGGATGTCCCAATCTCGGTGTCTGCATTTGGTGCAGAGCAAATCGCAGAAAAGGGCCTAACTGACGTATCGCGACTTGAGGGTCTTGTGCCAGGATTCACTTTCGGAAGATCTGGAGTTGATGCGAGGCCTGCCATTAGGGGGGTCCGCACAGAAAGTGTCGATGTCAACGCCGATACAACCATCGGCATGTTCATTGATGGCATTTATCAGTCGCGCGCATCGCAAGCGACTTTGGGTTTCGTTGATCTGGAGCGTGTTGAGGTGCAGCGTGGGCCGCAGGGCACGCTTTATGGACGCAACACCTTTGGCGGCAACATTTCGATCGTGACGGCGCGCCCTGATTTCTCTGAATATTATGGTGGCGCCGATCTGACAATTGGCGACAACAGCCAGGTTCGGATTACGGGCTATTTGAATGCGCCGCTGAGCGAAACGGTCGCGCTTCGTTTTGCTGGTGGTTATGAGAAATCCAACGGATTTGTAAAGAATGTCAATCCAACGGGTGGGAACCTGTTTGATGATGATAATAGATACGTCCGGGCCTCGCTTCGGCTACAGCCGACCGAAAATTTGACCGCCATATTGAAATTTGACTATGCACGGCGGGGCGGCAATGGCGGCTCTGCGTTCGGGTATAAGCTTGTCGGCAGTTATTTTCACGTGCCTTCAAACCAGCAGTTGTTCAACGCAACGCCAGTAATCCTGAATACCCGCGGCGGCAATCGCGACGGGATCGTAGATGCACCGCTACCAACCGATCAGGGCATTCCGTTATTTGCTGCGGGCAATCCCTATTTAATTAACAATGACTATCGCGGCTCGCTTGATTTGCGCAACACAGGTTGGTCGGCTAATATCGCATACGACTTTGGTGGCGTTACGCTGAAGTCAATTACGGGTTACTCGGATTTTAAAACAACGCGGACGCAGGATACCGATTTTTCGAGCAGCCGGATTGGCGCAGACTACCAGTTCACGTCTGCAAAGACTTTGAGCCAGGAACTGCAACTTGTCTCCAACAACAGTGGACCACTTGAGTATGTGGTTGGCGCCTATTTCTTCAAAGACAAGCTCAATGGCACCTTCATAAATCAGCAATTCGTCCAATCAGTTCCCGGCGATACACGTCCCCCCGCTGTTCGCCAAGGTGGAGGCTTTTATCAGGAATTTCGTGCAGAGACGGAGTCACTCGCGGCCTATGCTCAGGCCAGCTATGCTATCACGGAGAAGTTGAAGCTAACTGGTGGCATACGTTATACACGTGATAAGAAGGACTTCCAATTCGCCAATGCCAATGAGGTACTTCCCTTTGTTGGGGGCGCACCAGTAGGCACGGCAATCACGCTGCGTACTGGCAATATTCCCGCCTCTTCGTTTGGTGTTCAAGGGGCACCAACCAATTGTACCTATGTTACCACCCCGTTACCCCAGCCCGGGTTTCGTTGCTTGCCCGCAGATACCACTCGATTTGTCGGGGCAACATTCAACACCGCGACCTTTAAAAAGGCCACGTGGCGCGTCGGGCTCGATTATCAGGTTGCCGACGACAATCTGCTCTATGCCTCGGCGTCCACTGGGTTCAGTTCGGGCGGGTTTAACGGCAGTCAGGCCGCTGCAGCACTCGGGCGTTCAACCTTTGCTCCACAAACTGTAACTGCATTTGAAATTGGCTCTAAAAACAGGTTTGCAGGCAACAGCATCCAGCTTAACCTCTCGGCTTTTTACAACCGCTACGCCAGTTTGCAGGAACAGCGGCAAATTCCGGTTGGCAATACTACGCTGTCTATTATTGAAAATAGCGGCAAAGCGCGGTCTTACGGGGCAGAGCTTGAGGCAATCTGGAAACCGGTTGATGCGTTGACACTCAACGCCAGCTTTGCATACCTCAATGCAGAATATACCAAATATGATCAGGTCGCGGCACCATTTGGAACGTCGATCTTGGTGCCGGATGTAACCGCGCCAGCTACGATCGTTAACGGCGTTACTATCGCTCCTGCTGGTCAACGGCGCTTGTTCGCTGTTGGTTACAATTGTGGGTTAATACCGGGTACGGGCGGTGCTGGACAACCTGGTGCAGCATATGGTTGCGACTTGAGCGGAAACAAAATTGCGCATTCACCGGAATATGCAGGCTCGGTTTCAGCACAATATGATATTGATCTCGGCAGTGCTGGAAAGCTCTCGCCTTATGTTCAGGTGAATTTCTCAGGTGCATTTTTCGGACAGGCTATCAATTCCATCCTTGACCGTCAGGCTGCTTTTACCAAGGTCGATCTGCGTTTGACTTGGGAGCTTAACGATAGCTTCTCGCTCCAAGGGTTCGTTACCAATGTCACCAATGAAGCAACGGCCACACGCTTCGTCTATGGTGGAGGCGGCAACCTTCAGGCGAGCTATGCTCCTCCCAGGTTGTGGGGTGTTCGCGGCAGCGTCAAATTCTAATTAGGCCAAAAAGTAGTATCGAAGGGCGGAGCTTCGGTTTTGCCCTTCTTTCATTGGCGCCCGTTTTTCACGGAGGTGATGAGGCGACAAGGGCTATACAGGTGATATTATAACGACCGATACTCTTGATAGCCGTCACCAAACCATCGCATCGTTGCAGGCCATCGACGATCGCTTGCGCTGGCTGTCCTCGTGGACGGTGCATCATGCCACCCATATCCGGCCAAAACGTGACGGGTTGAAGGTCGGCGGGCATCAGGCTAGCTGCGCGTCAATGACCGCGATCATGGCGGCACTGTATTTCCACGCGCTGCGCCCGCAAGACAAGGTTGCGGTAAAGCCGCATGCAGGACCCGTGTTACAAGCGATCCATTATTTGCTCGGGCAGCAAACACTTGACCAGTTGCAAAGGTTTCGCGGGCTCGGCGGTGCGCAAAGCTATCCGTCGCGGACGAAGGACAAAATCCCAGTTGATTTCTCGACAGGCTCAGTTGGGCTGGGCGTTGCGATTACTGCTTTTTCCAGCCTGGTGCAGGATTACCTGATCGCGCACGGGCAAATGGAGGAGGCCGACGCCGGGCGGATGATTTCGCTGATGGGCGATGCCGAATTGGACGAGGGCAATATCTACGAATGCCTGATCGAAGGGTACAAGCACGACATTCGTAATTGCTGGTGGGTGGTAGACTACAACCGCCAATCGCTCGACAGCACCACCGCCGACCGCATGTTCCGGCGCTTCGATGATATATTCGAAACCTGCGGCTGGCGCGTGATTACGTTGAAGCATGGCAAGTTGCAATTGGCGGCCTTCGCCCGGCCCGGCGGTAAGGCCATCGAGGACTGGATCGAGACCTGCCCCAACGCGGAATTTGCTGTGCTGACCTATCAGGGCGGTGCGGCATGGCGGGCGCGGTTGATGGCGGATATTGGCGGCCATCCGAATGTCCCGAAACTCATCGAAAGTTTCGACGACGACGGGTTGGCTGCACTGATGACCAACCTTGGCGGGCATTGCATCGAAACGCTGATGGACGCATTTGATAGCGCCGATGATGAAACACCGACGATGTTTATCGCCTATACCGTCAAAGGCTATGGCCTGCCGCTGGCGGGACATAAGGATAATCATTCAGGCATGATGAACCCTGCGCAGATGGACCAGTTCCGCACGAGCATGGGGATCGAGGCGGGGACCGAATGGGAACCTTTTGCCGGATTGGGCGATAATGCCGCTGCGCAGTTAAAGGCGTTTGTCGATGCCAGCGTGTTGGCCAGCAAAGCCGGTGAGCCGACAGCAGAAGCCGTTCCCGTTCCCGCACGGTTACCTGTGCCGGAAGGCGCACATCAATCCACACAGGCCGCATTCGGAAATGTGCTGCTGGGCCTTGCAAAATCGGGCGGACTTTTGGGGGACCGCATCGTTACGACTGCGCCCGATGTCACCCAGACAACCAATTTGGGCGCTTTTGTCAATCAACGCGGGCTGTTCCGCCGCTCTGAACTGGCTGATGTGTTTCGTGCCGCGAACATCCCGTCGGCGCAGAAATGGGCCGCGCATCAGGCAGGCCAGCATATCGAACTTGGGATTGCGGAGAACAACTTTTTCCTGATGCTGACATCACTTGGCCTTGCAGCGCCGCATTTCGGTACAAGGCTAATCCCGGTCGGCACGGTTTACGATCCATTTATTGCGCGCGGACTCGATGCGCTGAATTACGGCTGTTATTCGGATGCGCGCTTCCTGCTCGTCGGGACGCCATCCGGCTTGACCCTTGGGCCAGAGGGCGGCGCGCACCAATCGATTAACACCCCGCTGATTGGGATAGGCCAGCCAGGTCTTGCATATTTCGAGCCAGCGTTTGCCGACGAAGTAGCGCTCATCATGCGATGGGCGTTTGAGTATATGCAGGAACCGGGCGGCAGTTCGGTTTACCTGCGTCTTTCCACTCGCTCGATAACGCAACTCGAACGATCCGGTGACCGCTGGGAAGAAGATGCAATCAAAGGCGGCTATTGGCTGAAGCAACCCATGCCGGGAGCAGAGGCAGCGATTATTGCGACCGGCGCTATTTTGCCAGAGGCCATCACGGCGTGGGAGGCATTGCAAGATGATGTGCCGGGTATCGGCCTGTTGGTGGTCACATCGCCCGACCTTTTACATCGTGGCTGGTCAGACGCGCGGGCGGCACGCTGGCGCGGCGGGAGCAAAGAGCCCGCGCACATCGCTCGATTGCTCGCAGCCTTATCGCCGACCGCAGGTTTAATCACGGTGATAGACGGCAGCCCCAGCGCGTTATCGTGGATTGGCGGCGTACGCGGCAACCGAGTCTCACCGTTAGGGGTGGATCGTTTTGGCCAGACTGGCGATTTGTCAGATCTCTACCGCGAATACCGGCTCGATAGTCAGGCAATATTCGATGCTGCTGCGGAGTTGTTCCTGTGACCGATCCTTTGGTGACAATTGACCAGATTAGGTTGGCCCAGCAAGCATTTGGTGACTGGATCGACAACACACCATTCCTTCATTCGCAAACATTGTCCGAACTAACCGGTGCGGATATCTGGCTGAAATTCGAAAATCTGCAGTTTACCGGAAGCTTCAAGCAACGCGGTGCCATGAACAAGCTATTGTCTTTAAGCGCCAAACAGCGTGCCAACGGGGTGGTTGCCGTATCAGCCGGCAATCATGCGCAAGGCGTAGCCTATCATGCCGGGCATTTAGGTATTCCAGCGACAATTGTGATGCCCGTTACAACCCCCTCGGTGAAGGCGCAGCGTACGGCAAAATTGGGCGCTGAAGTCGTTTTGACCGGCGCTAATTTCGCCGAGGCTTCGCTTGCCATTCCTGAATTGATAGCAGCACGCGGGCTGACACTGGTCCACCCGTTCGATGACGATCTCGTAATTGCGGGGCAGGGAACGGTGGGGTTGGAAATGCTGGAAGCCCAGCCTGATCTTGATTGTATGGTTGTGGCCATCGGTGGCGGTGGCCTGATATCCGGCGTAGCTGTTGCCGCGCAAGCGCTATGTGCTGATATTGAAATCATAGGTGTGCAAAGCGAACGATATCCATCCATGGCGCATCATCTGGGGCACTGGGCTCGCGAGGGAATCGGCGGTGCGTCGGTGGCTGAAGGCATTGCCGTAGCGGTTCCCGGTGAACGCACCCGCAGGCATGTTGCAGCGCTCGTTCCAGACATCATGGTGGTCAAAGAAAGTATCATCGAAACCGCGATTGCGCTGTTGTTACAAATCGAAAAAACCGTTTGCGAAGGGGCTGGTGCCGCTGGATTGGCAGCCATACTGGCTGAACCAAAACGGTTTGCCGGCAGGCGTGTCGGCCTGATATTATGCGGCGGCAATATCGACAACCGCCTGCTTGGTGCAATTCTTCAACGCCAGATGGTACGTGACGAACGTTTGTTCAAATTATGTATCCAGCTTGCGGACCAGCAGGGTCAGTTGGGCGTACTATGCACTGAAATCGGATTGGCCGGTGGAAACATCAATACCGTTGCTCACGACAGGACGTTTCTCGTCACTGATGCCAAATCTGCGCGCGTTGAGTTGGAAGTCGAAGTTGCCGATCCGGCAATGAGACCGGCAATTGAGAAGCGGTTGACGGAGTTAGGTTTTGTGCTCGAATAGCTTGATCATCTTTCTCGGTAAACTCATGCTGATTTACTTGATCTATGCTATCGTGGCCAGATTTCATGCACTATCTGTCATGCGCCCAATTCACGGTGCCTTAAAACCCACGCAAGCGTGCCTCGTTTTATTCGACGGTGCACGAAGTGCCGGCATATCGATGAAAGTTGTTCATATAATTGGCTGAGCCTTGTAAATCGGCGGTATGGCAGCTTCGTTGGACAGTGCAGACAGTCAGCTTTTAAGCTGAATTCACACTAAGCCGCCATTCGTTCATCGTATGCTGCGACGGGAGATGCGTTGGACTGTCTGCAAGGACAAGTTGCGGGGCTCACAGCGGTTAACCGTCGTATTCGAAATCGGCTCACGCTCAAACTTGGAACGTTAATTATCGGAATCCGATGGCTTGAATGAAAACCCTACGCCATCCTTCATATTCTTCGCTGGAGTTTCTTTCGTCGGCTCAACTCGCCGGGAAGTTTGAGATATTCTCTGTCTCTCTGACACTCACGATCATGGTATTCGTCGTCCATTGATCTTCGTACACCTCTGGGGCCCATATTGTAAACCACTCCGCGGAACTCTGGGCTGTAGGTCGCCGCCCACTCTGCTTTGAATTTCTCCATTGCAACCCATTCACGCCCCTCCCTTTTCTTGTTCTGGAAATCGCTGTCCCATGGTTTGTGACCATATTCTGAGAAGCGATCACTGTGACCATCTTTGTAGCCGATAATGATTGCGCCACCCCCATGAATGTGTCGAGGATCAGGCATCAGTAGATAACCGTCGCCAAGTTTTCGCCAAGTTGTCGAAGTAAGATGATCCTCGGGATTGAGCCAATCTCTATCAGCCGCAGCAACATAGCGATGGGCACTCATCTTGGTGATGTAATTTATCTCCCTAACCTCTTCCTCTGTCAGCATTCGCTCAACTTGAATGTCGGTCAACTTGAACATCGCATTACGAAGGTATTGAGGATTAGGTCGAAGGGTGCGGGCCTTCTGAAAAGGGTCCCGAACCCAGGAGAGATTTGTGAGGATTAGCAACTTGTTCCGGTTCAACGGAAAATATGTGTGCGTTGCCACATATCGGATGTCCGGGCTTTCTACCCCGCGGCACCATTGTGAGTTTGGCTGACACTCTCGATTGTACGATACTACTGGATTGTCGGAAATGATGAACTTTGTATTGCTTTCGGAGGCATCAGCAATTTGCCAAACGCATTCAGTCCAAACTGCACAGAACAGATTTTGGAGTTTTTGGAGATCCAGAAGCACCTGGTTCTTGTCGCGGATTCTCATGTTTTCTTGCAGCCAAGCAAGACCTCTCGGGGTGCGTAGTTTTTGAAGACTGAGATAGGGAAGCAGCACGTTGAAAGCGTTCTTGCTTTTACCGTTGAAAGCGAAGTCTGAAAAGTGGTCTAATGCCTGCGATGCAGCCCTATCCCACTTTCCAAAGAAGAATTTCTCGATCTCTCGATTCGGTAGCCCAGCCCACTCAGTTGTATAGAGATCATCCTGCGCAAAGCACATTCTTGGTCCCCATGTTTTGAGCGGATGATGTGTGAACTTATGTCCGCTTCGGACTTCGGTATTGGGGTGTAGGTTGAGGTAATACTGCTTGAGTTGGCCGTCCGGCAGGAATCTTCGTTGATACCATTCAGGAACGTAGTGGTTGTGGCGATACTCTTGCGACATCTAAACCGCCACAAGATCGGCATAATCCGTCATAGAGCCGATAGTTTGGTAGACTGGCTCCAACAGCAACGAGGTCTTTTGTGGGAGCCGAAAGACAATCCTCGCTCCCTTTTGATAGGAATAACCGAAGTGCTTTGCCATCTCTGGTACTCGGAATTTTGTGTAATCGCGATAGGGGTCGTAGTAGTTGGCCATACTTACTGCTTAGGTGGATCAGTCAGCACAATCTAGCATATCTCACAGGGCCAGCTCTAAGCTCCATTAATGGGCCTGCCGTTCCTGAAAAAGAAGTGAAGGCGAATACGGAAGCAAGCTTTCCGCTTGCGGCCCAGAATGCAACTTCGGCGCCCGTGAACGAATGACACCTTCCGTTGTGCCTGCCGAAGAAGGGGAACGACTGGAATGTTAGCGGGAACCGCCGTTGACGGGGCGAGCGTCCTGAACGTCCTCTGTGGATGGCTCCCGCATTGCAAGCATAAAATGATGATACGGCCTTTGGTCGGGTGCAGTCGTCTGTCCGGCCTGTTTGTGCAGTCGGTTGAGACTGCTGGCCCTGATGGGGTCCACGAGCAAGATCCTATCGGCTTTGCAGGCTATTGCGCCTAAGACGTTCATCGGGTTGTCCTTGCTCCCGGTCCGACCGGTTCTGCCATCACATCACTTCGCTCTCACAACTTCGGTAAGCTGATCTCCTCAGCTAAACTGTTAATCCATCATGTTGCCGGCACCGGCACATGGCCGGGCCGGAAGACGTCACCGCGCGCCATGACCGCCCATGCGATCCGGGCCATCTTGTTTGCCATCGCGATCGTGGCAACCCGCGCAGGCTTTCTCGCCAACAAGGCAACGAAGCGTGGATCGACCGCCTCAGGCTTATCCTTGGCACGTCGGACCAGCGACGTTGCGCCGATAACGAGCAGCTGCCTTAGATATTTGTCCCCCATCTTGGTGATGCGGCCCAAGCGCTCTTTGCCGCCACTCGAGCTCTGTCGCGGCGTCAGCCCAAGCCAGGCGGCGAACTGCCGGCCCGAGACGAACTGACTGGCATCAGTCACCGATGCGGCAAGCGCTGTCGCGCCAACAGGCCCGATACCCGGGATCGTGGCCAGACGCCGCGCGGTCTCATCGCTGCGCTGTAAGCGGGCAAGGCGAAGGTCGAGCTTGCGCAACTGCACATGAAGCTGAAGCATTTGTTCCGACAGCATGGCGACCACGGTCGTTGCTTCTGCAGGCAGATCGAGATCGACCTCTCCATCGACAATCTGGCGCGCCATCTGCAGCGCTTTCTCGAGTCCAACCGGATTGGCAATGCCAAGCTCAGCGAGCATGCTGCGCATCAGGTTGACCAGTTGTGTGCGCTGCCTGATCAACAGGCTGCGCGCGCGGTGCAGTGATAGCGCCGCCTGCTATTCGCGCGATTTGACAGCGACGAACCGCATCGTCGGGCGTGTCACAGCTTCGCATATCGCCTCGGCATCTGCGACGTCATTCTTACCACGCTTCACGTAGGGCTTCACATAAGCCGGCGGCATTAGACGCACTGTATGCCCGAGCTTCGTCAGCTCGCGGGCCCAATGATGGGATGTCCCGCAGGCCTCTGCACCAACCAGGCATGGCGGCAGCTTCTCAAAGAAGGGTAACATCTGCGCTCGCCGCAGCGTCTTACGGACCACAACCTCACCGGTTGCGTCAATTGCGTGAATTTGAAAAACGTTCTTGGCCAAATCGAGGCCGATCGTGCTAATCTCCATGGCGGATGGCTCCTTTGCTCGGGTTTGCATGACAGCAACCCATCTTGGCACTTAAAGGCCGTGAGCGGGAGCCATCCACCACATCCGCTTTCTAAGCTTTTGCCTTGAAAGCTGCCTGTCAGGACACGACAACAAAGCGGTCATTCGGTCTGGCTTTAATGCGCCCACGAAACAGCCTCCAACGAATTCGTAAACGTACTGCAACGTCCCATGCTGAGACAACTCTACGTATCGATTAAAGCACCCTCTACTTTCTTTTTGCCCAAACATATGTATTAACGACGCATTAACTTAGTTCGATCAACGACCAATGGGATGTACTCAATGCTAAAATCTATTCTTCTTGCTAGTGCCATAGCAATCGTTCCTTCAACGGCGTCGGCCGCAGATCTTATAGGTAATGGCGGTTTTGAGAACCCAACTATTACCAACCCGTGCTGTTCAACTGTACCAACTGCCACCTTACCAAGCTGGACGGTTCCAACTGGAAACGTTAACGTCGTAAACGGCAACTTTGGCAGCGCAGGTCCAAATCTAGCTTTTGAGGGAACGCAATACCTTGATCTGGTCGGAGAAGGCGGGGTTGGGTCTCTATCCCAGACGTTCGTTACAACGATTGGACAACTTTACACACTGACTTTTGCTTATTCGCACAATCTCTTCGGCGGTCTATCTTCTGCTTCGGCCAATTATTCAATCGGAGAGACGAGTGGTTCGATTACGCATTCCACTGGCTCGAATTCTAATCTTGACTGGAAGACCGTTAGTGTCAATTTTGTCGCTCCTAGCTCAACCACGACATTAAGCTTTTTTAATACAAAGGGCGGGGCAAACGAAGGCATTTTTCTAGATGCAGTATCGGTTAAGGGCGCCGTCCCAGAACCCTCAACATGGATGTTCATGATGCTCGGCATGGCTGGCGTCGGTTTCTCATTACGCCGGAAGAACACACACACTTTGCGCGTGCGATACGCTTAAAACTTTCAATCCATTTTGAACAAAGCCGCCGGTTGTCGAATCGGCGGCTTTTTTTGTTAGCTTGCCACAACAAACTCGCCATAGCGGTCAGGCAGCAAACGACAACAAAGCGGACATCATTTGTTTCGGGCACGCAACTCGGATTGTAGCTCATTGACCAACTTAAAACCGGGATAGGAGGTCTTGGAGTATCTGTGTCGATAGTAGACGTTCCAATAACTACCCACGCGCTGCTTGGTGGTCTCCCAATAAGCAGGATTCTCGGTAATAAAGGCGACCAATGCATCGACGTTTGACGGTGTCATGGCGGCTGAGATGCCCTCAATAATCTCAAAAATATACTCGCCGATCAAAGCGATAACGAAAGGAGCCGACCAAGGTTTTACATCCCGCAGGATCAATGTTAATGCGCGCTGCCTTTGAAATCCATTACAACTTTGGGTTTGGAGGCATGCGATCATTTGCTCGATGAAGCCGCTACTCTGGAGGTATGGGCGTGCCTCATCAAAACTCAAGCGGCGGGGAATCAAGATTTCTTCCCCTATGACGGTGAGACGTTCCCGATTGAACCATTGTTTCTGATTCAGGCTACCATGGACTAATGCCCCAGCTTCGGCTGCACATGCTCGAATCGAAGAAGGAAACGCTTCCGCAAGTATTTCGATATCGATTTTGGTGAGCATTTCCGAGTGTGTCATGACCCTGCCAGTTTAATCCGTCCATTGACTATTTTCTACAACCAACTCTCCGATCTGGTCTGACAGCGAAACCACAACTTTGCGGCCGTTAGAATGTTGGTTTGACGCTACCAGAAGCAGACGGTCCAGACACGACAACATTGCAGATGGAGTGGATGGCTCCCGCTCACGGCATCTACGTGCCAAGATGTGAAGGCCATCAGGCATTCACGAGCAAAAGGAGCCACCCGTCATGGAGATTATCACGATCGGCCTCGATTTGGCCAAGAACATTTTTCAGGTTCACGGTATTACTGCGCAGGGCGAGCCAGTCGTTCGCAAGGCGCTGCGACGATCACAGATGCTGCCGTTCTTTGCGAAGATCCAGCCTTGCCTTGTCGGCATTGAAGCATGCGGTACTTCGCATCACTGGGCTCGCGAGCTGATCAAGCTGGGTCATGATGTTCGGCTGATGCCACCAGCCTATGTCAAGCCGTATGTGAAGCGCGGCAAGACCGACGCAGCTGACGCTGAAGCGATCTGTGAAGCCGTGACGCGCCCAACGATGCGGTTCGTGCCGGTGAAGTCAGCAGAGCAGCAGGCGGTCCTGTCGATGCACCGGGGGCGGGATTTGCTCGTCAAGCAACGCACGCAGCTGATCAACATGATCCGTGGGCTACTCGCCGAGTTCGGCATCAACATCGCGCAAGGCGTTTGCCGCGCGCTGGAGACGGCACGCGCGATCGTTGATGGCGAGGCGATTGATGTTCCACCCGAAGGTGTCCGTATAATTGGGCGATTGTCGCAGCAAGCGCTTGATGTTCATGCGCAGATTCGGGAGATCGAACGCGACCTTCTGGCCTGGCAACGAAAGAGCGAGCTTGCCTCCCGGCTCATGACGATACCGGGCATTGGCACAATCGGCGCGACCGCGCTGGCAGCATCTGTCACCGACCCACATCAGTTCCGCTCGGGGCGGCAGTTCGCAGCCTGGCTGGGGCTGACCCCGCTCCAGAAGTCGAGTGGTGGCAAGGAACGGCTCGGACGCATCACCAAGATGGGCGACCGCTATCTTCGCAAGCTGCTCGTCGTTGGTATGACCGCCGTTGTGCGACACGCAAAGAGCAAACCGCAATCGGCTGATCCGTATCTGCTCGCCCTGCTACAGCGCAAGCCCGTGCGCTTGGTGACCGTGGCACTGGCGAACAAGACTGCGCGTATCGTCTGGGCGGTGATGACGCGCGGCGAGGTTTATCAACGGCGTCATGTGCCAGCACTGGCAGTATGAACATGAAGTAATATCGGCGAGAACCCGCTTCAGGAGTTGTGAGAGCAAAGCGAAGTGATGGCGTACCGGTCAGACCGGGAACAGGGACAACCCAGCAAATGTCCAAGGCGTGACAGCCTGTTTTGCAGTTTGGGACCCAGTTCACGGTTACCATCAGGGCCAGCAGCCTCTAATACGGCTGCATCAACAGGCCGGACAGAAGACTGCACCCGACCAACGCCACATTATCAATTTTGCGCTTGCAATGCGGGAGCCATCTACAGAGGACATATATGGAGCACGTCATAACACAATCGTGATAGACACCGATCTCCTATTCCGCATTGCTGACACAGCCGAAGAAGAAGGTAACTTTGATGTGGCGCGCTTGTCTTTTGAGCGTGGCGCCACCTTGGGTAGCGTTGAATGCCTTATAAGGCTGGCTTACATTTTTGAAGCAGGTCTGGGTGTTGAAATCGACAAATCTCGCGCAATGGCGCTCTATCAGCGAGCATGGCGTTTAGGGAAATCGGGTGTCGCTGCTAACAATATCGCCATTCTGTATAAGGAAGTTGGCAATCACCGCTCCATGTTTAGATGGTTTCTGAGGGCGGCACAAACGGGCGATGGATGTGCGCAACTGGACTTAGCAAAATGCTATCTTAATGGAGTTGGCGTAAAGGCAAATCCCCAAGCTGCATTGGCATGTCTCCAAGCTGCTTTGCGCTCACCATTCATTTCAGAGAATGAAAAAGATGAAGCGGAAATAATGTTGGATGCATTTGCCATCAGACCTGCCTAACGGCCACTTCCTACAACAAATTCACCAAAGCAGACGGTAAGTACACGACAACATTGCGGACATCCCATTTCCGCGGGACAGTCGGCAAATGCCCATCCGATGTGCCATACGCGTGTTATCCATCGTACTGTCTCTGACGGCTTGCTCCGCAAAGCGTGTATCTTCTGTAGCGCAAGCAGGAACGGATGAGGCGAGAGCTGGCGAGACTATTACGACGATATCGATCGTCCCCCGCTCAGTGGCGTAAGGACCCTGATTGCTTTGAACCAGGTGCACAAACCCTTAATGATGCATCCGGCTACATCAATGTCGGACGGATCAAGTGGCGGAATCCGCGCACATTCCGAGGATACTACAACACCAACTTCGAAGGGGGTTCATTTGTCGCTGCCCAACCCACCGAGCATGCCGACGGATTAGGAGAGGGACGCTACCAAGCCGAATTGCACTCCGATACACGAAACTTCCCAAGTTCGGTGGAGAACCAAACTTACTGGATCGAATTCATTGGCAAAGAAGCGCTGTGCAACGCTCAGAGGCCGGACGACGCAAAATTTGATGTTCCTCTCTCCCAAAACCTTGTGCGGGTTAAAAAAGTCATACGGCAAGCGCGTCCGCTCCCCATCTGTGGACGCCCCTAAAGATGCAAGCGGTTTTTGAGAGGGGTGCATGTAGTCGGATGCTGCCATCTGTCCGGCCTCTTGATGCAGCATAGCTGCGGGCCTGTATGGGAGTTCGCGGACCGGAACCACATCACAACAGCGTGCTCTTGGCACGGTGGAAAGCACTGGTTCTTCCGGCCCCGTCTCGCCGACTGTTTTGCCATACCCTCCTTCGGTCCGCCTACATCCCGACGACCTCGGACGCGATTGCGAGCTTAGCCCGCCGCCACGACCGGAGCCCGGTATTCTTCTCCCCTGCTCATCACCGCCCAGACGATGCGCG
>JANMJX010000082.1:0-8935 GCA_031371575.1 Sphingomonadales bacterium | reverse complement strand
GTCACAGGAAATGCCTCCGGCAGCGTTTCGACCTCGGATATACGGACCTGCGTAGCCGCCAGCAGCAAAGGCAGCGATGCACGCACTGCGTTGGCTGCCTCGAAGCCGCCATCATAAGCGATCATCACGCGTTCGTAGGATACCTGTTTGCATGCGGCGGGGATTGCAAGCACTGGGGTGCGCGACCCTGTCACAACGTCACTGACCCATGTACGGGCTAATCCGGATGCGTGGGATTCATCCAAGGACATTATCAATATATCGGCAAGCCGGCTGGCATTGATCAACGCATCCGAAGTTGTGCCGTCGAACATCTGCCAGTCCCACGGCACATCCTCTGCCTTTAAGCGCTCGTCAATGCGTGCGCACAATTTGCTGCGCTCTTTCTCTGCCGCGTCAAAGGCTTCGGCGATGAAATGCGCGCCACCAAACATGTCAAATGCAACATAATCCTGCGTTGGCCGGGGCAATATCAGCGACATATGTCCCTTGAAGCGTCGGGCAAGATCAAGCCCTGCCTGCATCCGACTTTCGAACGCAGAATCGCTGCCTGCATGTACCATGATGGATTTCATCGTCATTTCCTTCGCCATTTGCCGGGATAGGATAAGCCGGACTAATGCGAGTCGGTATAGGCGCTTGAACGAGAAAGTCGTTGATCGACATCAATTACCGGCAAAATGCTTCCAAATCAGCGGATATTGTGTCAGCCACGGCGCATGGCGACGCGGGGCAGGGTATGACGGATATGTTGGTGCGGACGGCGCGTCGCGAGGACGCCGAAGCCATTGCCCGCATCTATGCGCATCATGTCCGCAATGGCACGGCCAGCTTCGACACCTTGCCGCGCACGCCAGGGGAAACCGAAGCAAAGATTGCTGACATTTTGGGGAAGCAATGGCCATTTCTCGTGGCTGAGCGCAGCGGCGTGATTTTGGGCTATGCTTATGCGACCTCCTTTCGCGACAGACCCGCTTATGGCTTCACCTGCGAAAACTCGATCTATGTTGATGCCGATCATGTAGGGCAAGGAGTAGGCGTTGCGCTTTTGGGGTCGCTGATGACGCAGGCGACTCGCTGCGGTTTCCGCCAGATGATGGCGGTCATTGGTGGAGGAGAGCCTGCGTCTGTCGCGTTACACAGCAAGATGGGTTTTGCGCATGTCGGCCGGATGCGTTCTATTGGTCGCAAATTTGGTCGCTGGCTTGACACCGTCTACATGCAGGCAGAACTTGGCGAGGGAGACCGCTCGGCACCCGAGCAGGAACCCGTCTGACTGCGCATTTGGATTAAAACAATACACGCGGCAAACGACCGCATTGGGGAGAGAATGATATGGCAGAATTTGAATTGGTCGCAGATGGTCTTCGTTTCCCTGAAGGGCCAGTCATCATGCCTGACGGCAGCATCATTCTTGTGGAAATCGCCGAGGGGCAGATAACCCGTGTGCACGCCGATGGGAACAAATCGGTCATTGCCCGGCCGGGCGGCGGACCCAATGGTCTCGCGATTGGCCCTGATGGCAAGCTGTATTGCTGCAACAATGGCGGGTTCGAATATATGGAAGCCAATGGCTTTCTCGCGCCGCACGGCATCGCGCAGGATTATTCGGGCGGCCGCATCGAGCGCATCGATATCGATACCGGCGAAGTCGAGATACTCTACAAATCGGGTGACTTCGGATGCAGCTTGCGTGGCCCGAACGACATTGTGTTCGACGCACATGGCGGCTTCTGGTTCACTGACCATGGCAAAATCGATTATGCCAAGCGCAGCCATGATGTTGTCGGGATCTTCTATGCCAAGGCCGATGGTAGCCATCTGGAAGAAGTCATCTTCCCGTCGAACAACCCGAACGGCGTTGGCCTTTCACCCGATGGCAATACCTTATATGCTGCCGAAACCTACACCTGCCGGCTGATGAAGTTCAATATCACTTCTCCGGGTAAGGTCGCTGCCGATGCTGGTCCCGGCGGCCCCGGTATTCCGGTCTACCGGCCAGCTGGATATAAATTCTTCGACAGCCTTGGCATGGAGGCAAATGGCAATATCTGCGTCGCCACCATCGGCGAATGCGGCATCAGCGTCATATCCCCCGAAGGAGAGCTGGTAGAATTTGTCGCGACTGCTGACATCTTCACCACCAACATCGCCTTTGGCGGCGACGATATGATGGACGCCTATATCTGCCTGTCGGGCAGCGGGCGCCTGGTAAAAACCCGATGGGCGCGGCCGGGGCTGAAGCTGCAATATTGAAAAGGAATCCGATCCTGTGCCACGACATAAAGAAGTGCATCTAATTGATCGCATTGGCTGGTTACGGGCTTCGGTTCTGGGGGCGAATGACGGCATCGTATCGACGGCAAGCCTGATCGTCGGCGTTGCTGCAGCACAAGCTGCGCCAGCGACGATCTTGCTGACGGGAATTGCCGGGCTGGTCGCTGGCGCCATGTCGATGGCTGCGGGCGAATATGTTTCTGTCAGCTCGCAAGCTGATACCGAAAGCGCGGATCGCGCGCGTGAACAGGCCGAGTTGGCGACAATCCCGGAGAAGGAGCGCGAAGAGCTGGTCGCGATATATGAGGCAAGGGGGCTTGACCGCGCCTTGGCAGAGCAAGTGGCAGACAGATTGACCGCACATGACGCTCTTGCCACGCATTTGCGCGATGAGCTTGGCATGGCTACGCACACGGCTGCACGGCCGGTTCAGGCGGCGATGGCGTCTGCTGCAGCCTTTGCCCTTGGCGCATCACTGCCCTTGGCGATGGTGCCCCTGTCACCCGCCGGTTTTCTCAGCTGGACAGTGTCGATTGCAGCTTTGCTGTTTCTCGCCGTTCTTGGCGCAGTTGGCGCAAAAGCAGGCGGCGCACCAATTGCAAAGGGCGTGTTGCGCGTCACTTTTTGGGGCGCAATTGCGATGGCGGCCACAGCTGCTATCGGGTCGTTGTTTGGCACCACGGTCGCCTAAGGGAAATCATGGAATATAATACGGTTATTTTCGATTTTGGCGGGGTGATAACGTCGTCACCATTCGAGGCATTCAACCGGATGGAGGCCGAGCGCGGGCTGCCGCACGACTTTGTCCGCCGGGTGAATTCGCTCAATCCGGACAGCAATGCATGGGCCAAGTTCGAACGGGCCGAATGCAATGCGGCGGAATTCGACATCCTGTTTGCTGCCGAAGCCAATGCCTTGGGTCACCATCTCGATGGCGCCTCAGTCATCAACTGCCTCGCGGGTAACATTCGCCCTGAAATGGTGGCTGCGCTAGATCACTTGAAATTCCTGGGCTTTGCGCTTGGGTGCATCACCAACAATGTGCCCTCGGGCAAAGGGGCAGGCATGGCGGCCAGTGAGGACAAGGCTGCTGCGGTTGCCGCCGTGATGGCACGTTTCGACCATATCCTTGAATCAAGCAAAGTCGGCGTGCGCAAGCCCGATCCACGCATTTATGCCATGATGTGTGATGCACTGGCGGTTGCGCCATCCCGCTGCATCTATCTTGATGATCTGGGGATCAACTGCAAGCCGGCAGCGGCGATGGGTATGGCGGCGATCAATGTCACCAGCGGCGCGCAGGCTTTAAACGATTTGGGCGCGCTATTGGCGTTGACCTTCCCGCCCGTTGGCGTCTAGGCGAACACCAGTTCCGTCTCTCCCATATTGGAGCACTTCATGGCGAAAAAACTTTTCCCCGACGCAAAAGCGGCGCTCGACGGCTTGCTGCGCAACGACCTGCTGATTGCCAGCGGCGGCTTTGGCCTGTGTGGCCTGCCCGAACGTTTGCTCGATGCTGTGCGCGACAGCGGCGTCACTGGCCTCACCTTTGTGTCGAACAACGCAGGTATTGATAATGAGGGCATTGGCAAGCTTCTGCGCACAAAGCAGGTCAGGAAGATGATCTCGTCTTATGTCGGTGAAAACAAGGAGTTTGAGCGGCAATATTTGGCTGGCGAACTGGAAGTCGAGTTTTGCCCGCAAGGCACGCTTGCCGAACGCATGCGCGCTGGCGGTGCCGGCATTCCCGGTTTCTATACCAAGACGGGCGTCGGCACGTTGGTGGCAGAGGGCAAGGAAGTAAAAGAATTTGGCGGTGAGGAATATATCCTCGAGCGCGGGATATTCGCCGATCTCTCGATCATCAAGGCGTGGAAGGCCGATGAGAGCGGCAACCTCGTCTTCCGGAAGACCGCGCGCAACTTCAACTTGCCCGCAGCCACATGTGGAAAGATTTGTGTAGCCGAGGTGGAGGAAGTCGTGCCTGTCGGCAGTCTTGACCCCGACTGTATCCATTTGCCCGGCGTCTACGTCCAGCGCATGATCATCGGCGCGCCTTATGACAAGAAAATCGAATTTCGCACAGTTCGCGAAAGGGAGAATGCATGATGCGGCGTCTTGCAATCAGCCTCATGGCACTCTCGCTCACAGGATGCGCAGCGCAAGGCCAGCAAGTTGCTGCACCGGCATTGAGCAAGGATGCACTGGCAACGCAAACTGGGGACAAACCAACACCCACGTCGCCACCCACGGGACAGCAATGGCTATATGGTTCGGCCGAAGGCAGCCTAGCATCGGCACAAGTATATAAGTCGATGGCGCAATATGTGCGTGCCAAGGCATTCAACCGCGCCATCAAAACACAAATGGTGCTGGCAGAAGGGTCAACTCCAGACGCGCCGCAATTTGAAAGCTGTGGCAGTAAGCCGCTCGCTGCCGTATTTGACGCAGATGAGACGCTGATCTGGAATGTCGGCGCCATGCGGTACATGGCAGAACAGGGCAAAGATTTTGATCCCGCCATCTGGAACGAGTGGGAAAAAAGCGGTGCGAGCAAGGCGCTCGCCATGCCCGGAGCGGTCGAGGCACTGAAGACCATGCGTGATGCCGGAGTGACGATCATCGCCAACACCAACCGCTCGGCGGCCAATGCCAAAGGGACCGAGGATACGCTGCGGATGGCTGGCCTCGGCGAATTCAAGCATCAAGAAACGCTGTATCTGATGGGCGATGATGCCACTGGCTCAAGCAAGGATGGACGGCGTGCCGCCATCGCCGCCAAATATTGCGTCATTGCATTGGCAGGGGATCAGCTCGGCGACTTTGCGCAGGCGTTCAATGCCAAGGGACTGAGCGTTGCCGACCGCCGGAAGCTTGCGACAAATCCCGCGATCGCTGATGTCTGGGGCAATGGCTGGTTCCTGTTTTCCAACCCCGTCTACGGCCCGTCGATCCGCGGCGGCTATAACGAAGTCTTCACGCCCGAGACCAAATGGGAGCCCGCAAAATGAGCGATAAACCAGTGCCCATCGACCTTGTGCCTTATGCCGAAATGCTTGGCGATAGCCGCGAATTCTTACGCGTCTGGGCCAAAGAAGGGGGACCAGTGACCTGCTTTATCAATCCCGTGCCTGTGGGCGGCGATCCGATGGGTTACGGCATTGCGCTTGTGGATTGCATTCGCCACGGCGCCAAGACCTGGGCGCGGGCCACGGGCATTTCCGAAGCCGAAGCGCTGGCGCGGATCTGGGAAGGGGTGGACGCCGAACGCGCAAATCCGACCGATCTGCCCACCCAAATTCCCATAACTGATGAAGATGGATTGATACATTGAGCTGGACCCGTGACGATATGGCCGCCCGCGCCGCCAAAGAATTGCGCGATGGATATTATGTAAATCTTGGCATCGGCATCCCAACGCTTGTCGCCAACCACATCCCGCCCGGCGTCGAAGTGACCTTGCAATCGGAAAACGGCATGCTCGGCATTGGACCATTTCCCTTTGCGGGGGATGAGGACGCTGACCTCATCAACGCAGGTAAGCAGACGATCAGCGAATTGCCCCAGACAGCCTATTTCGACAGCGCGGCCAGCTTTGCGATGATCCGCGGCGGGCATATCGACCTAACGGTATTGGGTGCGATGGAAGTTGCCGAAAATGGCGACATCGCCAACTGGATGATCCCGGGCAAGATGATCAAGGGCATGGGTGGGGCGATGGACCTCGTCGCCGGCGTCAAGAAGATCATCGTGGTGATGGAACATAATGCCAAGGATGGCTCGCCCAAATTCATTCCGGCATGTACATTGCCGCTGACGGGAAAAAATGTCGTGGATATGATCATCACCGACCTCGCCGTTTTCCAGCGGCCGGACAAATCTTCTGTATTCAAGCTTATCGAAACGGCACCTGGCGTGTCGGTCGAGGATGTAATGGCGAAGACAACCGCGCATTTTGAGGTCGCGGTTTAATCACCCACATGCGGCGGACCATCCTTGCCTTGATTGCGGTCTCTTTGTTGGGGCTGGTGAGCTGGTACGCCCTGCACACGGCGCCCGAGGACAGTCAGGTCGCGGCTGTGCTGCGCAAATTTGCATCGCCGCGCGACAATTTGCCCGACCAGCCTGATGAATGGCATGGACGGATCGATTACGCCAAATTGGACCAGCAATTTGCGCTTATCGCGCAGCGTCCCGAGATGGCTGGCCTCGCGGTTGCGATAGTCGAGGATGGCGAACTGCGCTTCGTGCGCAGCTATGGTGTCGTTGACCGGGATAGCAATGTCCCGGTGACGCTCAACACCGTCTTCAGATGGGCGTCGGTGTCCAAGACCGTTGCAGGTATGCTGGCCGCCACATTGTCCAACGAGGGACTGGTGGATCTGGAACGGCCGGTGTCCCGCTGGAATACGTCGCTGCGCTTGCCCGAAGGGGCTGAAAACCGGCTAAGTTTTGAACAATTGCTTTCGCAGCAAACCGGGCTTACGAAAAACGCCTTTGATGAAAAGCTTGAGGAAGGCGGCGATCCGCGCGTGTTGCGTGCAAGTCTCGTGACGGCGCCGCTGCAATGCCAGCCGGGCTCGTGCCATAGCTACCAGAATATTGCGTTTGACACAGCGAGCGAGATTTTGGCGCAGGCGTCAAAAAGGTCATATCCCGATACCGTCAGCGAACGCTTCTTTTTGCCGCTTGGAATGAAGAGCGCCAATTACGGTATGGCAGGCCTGGTCGGTGCCAAGGATTGGGCACGCCCGCACAATGGCCGCATGGTGCGTCCAGTGAAAGAGAGTTATTGGCGCGTTCCTGCCGCCGCTGGGGTGGAAAGCAATATTGTCGATTTTGCGCGCTGGCTTCAGGCGGCGATGGGTGAACGGCCCGATGTCCTTCCGGCTTCGGTGTTGCGGATTGCCCAGTCGCCGCGCGTCAATACAGGCCGAATTTACGGCGGCGAATTGCGGCAGGCAAATTCCGACGCTAAATATGGCCTTGGCTGGCGCAGTTTTGATTATGAAGGGCGCAGGCTGATTGGGCATTCCGGCGCGGTCGACGGCTATCGCGCTACGTTGATCTTCGATCCGGCGACACAGACCGGCGTCGTGGCGATGTGGAACAGCAATTGGGGCACGCCCTTCCGCATTCCGTTTGCGGTGCTCGACAGCTATAATCAGCGCGCGGACTCGCGCTGGCTGGAGCTGGACCCAAAGACGCAATAGGCAGCGCATTTTCGCGCGCAGACAGAAAGGCGAATTGTCATGTCCTACACGCTGATCACCGCGAACCGCAATTATTCGAGCTGGAGCCTCAGGCCATGGATTCTCATGACCATGCTTGGCATCAAATTTGAGGACCGGATCGAACCGTTTGCGGCTGACAGCAATTATGAGTCATTCCGGGCATTTTCACCAACTGGCCAAGTGCCTGTCCTTGTGGACGGCGCGCGCACGATTTGGGATTCGCTGGGCATAGCGCTCTATCTTGCTGACCGACATGAAGGGGTGTGGCCAACCGACCCGGCGGCACGGGCATGGGCGCAGTCCGCCGTCACTGAAATGCATGGCAGCTTTTCCGCTTTGCGCAACGACTGTACCATGAACGTGGGCGTTAGGGTCCGGCCAAAGCCCATGTCGGACCCACTGAACCGCGATGTCGGCAGGATCACGGAGCTGTGGGCGCAAGGGCTGGACAGCTTTGGCGGCCCGTATCTCGCGGGGCCACAATTTACGTTAGTGGATGCGTTTTATGCCCCAGTTGTATTTCGCGTGCGGACATACGGCCTCGATGTCGGTCATGCAGGCAAGGAGTGGGTCAACCACATGTTGGGGCTGGCGCCTATGCTGGCCTGGGAAAAAGATGCCCTCATGGAAAGCTGGCGCGAAGCCGGGCATGAGGCGGAGTTGCGCGAATGCGGTGAAATCATCGCTGACTATCGACAGGCATAGAGGACGTCAGACATAAAAAAGGCCGCCCAGAGGCGACCTTTTTTTGTGAATTGCTAACGCCACTCAGACTTTATCGCCGAATACGCCCTTCACTTTGCCTTTGAGGTTCTGTGCTTCGCCCTTGCGCTCTTGCGCAACGCCTTCCGCCTTCAAGCTTTCATTGTCCGAAGCTTCGCCAGCAACTTGCTTCGCGTTTCCTGCGATTTCATTGCCAAGACCTTTGGCTTTGTCTGTAAACTCGCCCATGATGCGCATCCTTTCTGCGTAAGCCGGCCCAGCGGCAATTGCGGGCCGATACGCTTGTTGAACGAGGCAAACATCGTTTTGGTTCCGGCGAACGGGACGTTTAGACGCCTGAAAGCAACGCTTCGGCAAATGCGGCGCCGCGGTCGGGGGCAAAGTGCAGGAACAAGGAAGGTTCGATCAATTCCAGCTCCATCAGGCGGAAAACGCCTGCCCCATCGCGCAGTAGGTCGACCCGGGCATAAGCCAAAGTGCCAGTCCCTGTAATCGCTGCGGTGGCGGCAAAGGCATCCTGTGCCAGCAACAGCGCGCCCGGTGGCGCATCGATGGCTTCCTCAACGCCGCCATATTGTTCCTGCACACGAAAATCGCCAGCGGCTGGACGCTTGATGATGGCGTGGCTGAATGTGCCACCGAAGTAGAAGAGCGAATATTCGCCTTCCTCGGCGATGTTCGGCACATAAGGCTGAACCATC
>JANMJX010000060.1:0-5787 GCA_031371575.1 Sphingomonadales bacterium | reverse complement strand
TTCAATGTCTTCTGCATCCGCGATTGTGACGGTTGCGCCAAAGAAGATGCGGCTGCGGTCCTGCTGTTGTGACGGATCAAGCACCTTGGCGGCCTTCATCTTTTTGGAAAGTTGCCCAAGCTCCCGGTCAATCGCGCGCAGCTTTTGCCGACCGTAAATATAATCACCATTTTCGCTACGGTCGCCATTGCCCGCTGCCCAGTGGACGATTTCGACCACCGCAGGGCGGTCAACGGCAAATAGCTGTTCGTAGCGGGCGCGTAACGCCGCGAAGCCTTTGGGTGTAATGGGATTAATGCGTTCGGACATAGAGCTCACTTACGCGCAGGCTGTACCCGGTGTCGAGATTGTACAGCGACGGACGCGAACTCAACCTATCGGGTGAATGTCGTTTGGCGACGTCTTGCCGAGATAGGTCGTGAGCGGCGTTGTCGACCGCACCCGAGCTTTTTCGGGGTGCAGATGGTCGTACATCACCGCATTTTCCAGCACGCGATAAACATAATCACGGGTTTCGCTGAGCGGGATTTTCTCGATCCATTCCATCATGTCGATGCTTCCGGTGCGCGGATCGCCATAAGCCCTGAGCCATTTGTTCACATTGCCCGGTCCGCCATTATAGGCGGCGATGGCGAGTGGATAGCTGCCGTCGAAATAATCGAGCATGCGTTCGATATAAGTCGCGCCAAGCGCGATATTATAGTCGGTATCGACGGTCAGGGCGTCGGGGCGATAGGCCATTGAAATCTTGCCGGACGTCTCGCGCGCGGTTCCTGGCATCAGCTGCATCAGACCGCGAGCGCCAGCCCCGCTAACGGCAGCGCGGTCAAACTGGCTCTCCTGGCGCATGATCGCGTGGGCGAGGGTCCAGGTTTGGCTGTGGTCCGCTGGTACATTGACCGTGGGATAGCCATTGCCAAGCAGATCAGGGAAGCCCGCCGTCCGCGCACTGCGTCCTGCCATTACTGCAAGATCGGGACGACCAAGTTTTTCGGACAGCCCGATGGCGGCAACATAATCATTTCTACCGTTTGCGTTACGCGCGATTGCGCGGAAGAAATTGCTCTGGTCTTTCCAGCTTCCATATTTTGACGCGAGCGCAGCGGCCAGCTGAATGGTCGGCATGCGGCCTTCCGCAATCACGGGTGTGGCGGCAGCAACGCGTGGAACCTGCGGCATCGGACGGCGCAACTGTTCGAGAGCCAATTGGCCAAAAAAGCTTTCGTAAAAAACAGCGGCCTGTTCATGGAATTTTGTCGCGGACACCGAGTCACCAGCTTTGGCCGCTGCTTTGCCTGCCCAGTAAAAACCCTTTGATCGAGTCTGAGGGGTCTTGGCAGCGGAGGCATAACGCTCAAACATCGCTACGGCCTCGCGCGGACGGTTCAGCTGCTGCAGGGCAACCGTTCCAGCAAGCCATGTGAGGCTTGTATAGCGGTCACGCGTGGTAAGATCCTGGTCGGCCATATTGAGGCCAGCTGGCAGCGCATCATCAACGCGCGATGCAATACGAAATGCCAGGTCATATTGTCCGTCGTTGGCGGCCGCTTGCGCATGCGTCAGCAACAACTGGTACCAGTCCTTAATAACCGGAACCGGTGCGGAGAGTTTGCCGCGATTGGCCAGCAGATCGCGAACACCAATGCTGTTACCTGACGCGCGCATGGCGTCGGCACGCGCTGCAATCAGGCTCGCCTCGAAATTCGCGCCCGCGCCAGCTTCCTGAACCTTCATGTCGGCATCTGGCGATTTGACTTTGACCGCCAGAGCCGCACTGAACGCCGTCCGGCGCTGTGGTGATGTGTAGGCAATCCAGCGTTCCGCGGCACGTGTGGAGCCTGTCCACAATAAGCGGTCGACTCGCGCGTCATGATCCTCGGAGGTCAACCGGGACCCGGCAACACGGAACATGTTTGCCTCGTCCTGATCATCCAGCGTACCGGCGCGCCAGGCTTCCCGCGCTTGCGCCACGGCGCGTGTCTTGTCGCCCGACGAATCAAGCGCCAAGGCGAATTTTGCTCTGCCCGCGTTGGTAAGCGGCGGGAGGCGATCGAAATAGGCAACAACCTGACTTGGCGAATAGGAAAGCGGATTTATCGCCTGTTCGGCTTTTTTACGCATATCTTCCGTATTTGGCCAATCAGGATAGAGCATGAGGAACGACGCATAGTCACCAAAACCGAAGCTCCCGGGTCCGCTCAGCATCTTCCAACGTTCCAGCGCTGCCGGGATTTTCCCTTCGCTCGGGTCATAGACCGGAGGCGCTGGCAACATGGTGCCGACCTGTTCGGAAGGTTGGCCGGTCCCGGTTCCGGGCTGCATGATGATGACGCCCGGTTGCTGCGCGAAGGCGGAGGCCGTAAAAGGAATAAACAGCACTGACGCTGAAATGAGATGCTTTACCATGCTGGACATATTATGTGCCCCATCCTTATCAGGTCGTGAACGAACGTCTATATAAGTTATAGCAGCCCAAATGGCCTAGAATGAAAGTCATATACTATGTTTTCCGGATCAATACCGGCTCTGGTGACTCCTTTTTACGACGGAGCGTTTAGCGAGAAGCATTTTCGTGCGTTGATCGACTGGCAAATCGATCAGGGATCAAGCGCGCTGGTTCCCGCTGGCACGACTGGCGAGGCATCGACTCTGTCCAATGCAGAGCATCATCGTGTCATTGAGGTATGTATCGAGCAGGCCGCCGGACGAGTCCCGGTCATCGCCGGATGCGGGTCGAATGACACCAACAATGCCATCCTTCATCTCAACTTTTCCAAGAAGAGCGGTGCAGCAGCCGGGCTGGTGGTCGCGCCATATTACAACCGTCCCAATCAGGAAGGCATTTACGCGCATTTCGAGCATATGACCAAAAAGAACGATTTGCCGATCCTTCTCTACAACGTTCCTGCACGCACCGTGACAGACATCAAGCCTGAGACCGTGGCACGCCTTGCGCTGTTGCCCACCGTCATTGGCATCAAGGACGCGAGCGGCGACATGCCGCGGGTGACTGACCACCGGTTGGCATGCGGCCCGGACTTTTGCCTGTTGTCAGGCGTGGATGAACAATCGCTCGCCTTTAATGCAGCGGGCGGAAAAGGCTGCATTTCCGTGACAGCGAACGTTGCGCCGAAATTATGCGCCGAGTTCCAGGCCGCCTGTGCATCGGGCGACTATGCACTGGCGCGCGAGCTGAATGACAAATTATATCCTTTGCATTTGGCGCTGTTTTCCGACGCATCGCCGGGTCCGATCAAATATGCCTTGTCGCGGGTGATTGAAGGTTTCCCGACCGAATTGCGCTTGCCCATGACACCGCCAAGCGAGGCAAGCCGGCGTCAGGTTGACTCCGCCTTGGAGAATGCGGGTCTCATCTGATGGCGCGTCCCAAACCAGAAGCATTCAACAAGGTCAAAACGGTGGCCGAAAATCGGCGTGCCCGCTATGATTTTTTCATTGATGACAAATATGAAGCTGGCATTGTTCTGACAGGTACTGAAGTAAAGTCGCTGCGCTTTGGTGAGGGGTCCATCGCGGAAAGCTATGCCGAGCTGCGCGATGACCAGGTGTGGTTGATTAACGCGAACATACCCGAGTTCAGCCATGGCAACCGGAACAACCATGAGCCAAAACGTCCCCGCAAACTGCTTCTTAACGTGCGTGAAATAAACAAGCTGCATGGCGCAGTCATGCGGCAGGGGATGACACTTGTTCCGCTTTCGATTTATTTTAATGGACGGGGCAGGGCGAAGGTGGAATTGGCGTTGGCGAAGGGCAAGAAAGCCCCAGACAAGCGCGCAACCGAAAAAGAGCGCGATTGGAAGCGGGAACAAGGACGAATCATGCGGGATCGTGGATGAGCAAATTCAACGCCTGGCTGCACCGGCAAGCGCCGACCCGCGACAGCTTTGAACGCAGCCGTTTCCTGCGTCCGTTTGCGCAGCGGGTTTTCCATCCAGCACTTTGGCGTTTTACGCGTCGTTCCGTCCCGCGCGGGGTCGCGCTTGGACTGCTCGTTGGCATATTCCTGCTGATCCCAGGCGTTCAGATTGCAGGCGTTGCGCTTCTGGCGCTCCCGTTTCGTGCCAATATCCCCATTGGGGCTGCCATGACCTTTCTCAGCATGCCTGCAACGACGCCGTTTATTCTGTTCGGATCGGTCTATGTCGGGGAATCCGTGCTGCATTTGAACAACGGCTCAGGGCGATTTTACGAGCTCATTGAGACGTCCGCGCCTTTATCGGCGTGGGTGGACTATGTCTGGACAGAGGCGCCGCTTGCGCTTGTCCAAGGCATTGCCGGTCTCGCGATCATTTCGGTCGTCGCCGCCGTGCTGGGCTATTTCATCGCAGCCTGGGTGTGGCGGTGGCGCGTAAGCCGGAAATGGCGACGCCGGTCGAAGTAAGTTGCGTCTGGTGGATAAAAATTTGTCGGGCGCGCACGTCCGGTCATAGGCTCCCCGCATCATTTTCTGGGGATTATCATCATGAATTTTGCATCCAAGTTGGCGCTCGTCGCCTCCGTTTCTTTGGCGTCGTTGTCCATGCCAGCCTTTGCACAGGAAGCGCCAAAGCCATCGCCTGAAGCGACCAAGGATGGCCCACAGCTTGGCACCTTTGGTTTCGACACCTTAGGAATGGACGCGAGTGTTTCCCCGGCAGATGATTTTTATCTGTTCGCCAACGGCAAATGGGCCGCGAAAACCCCGATTCCCGCCGACAAGTCCAATTATGGCATGTTCACCGCGCTGGACGATTTGTCCAAGGAACGCGTCAAACTTGTACTGGACGCCGAAAAGGACCGCAAAGGCAGCAAGGCGGGCGATATTTACGCAAGCTACCTCGATCAGGCTGCCGTGGCGAAAATGGGTCTTAAGCCTGTCCAGCCCTGGCTGAAGAAAGTGCGCGGCGTCAAATCCAAGGCGGCGTTCGAAAAGCTGCTGCCAGTTGCCGCGCGCAACGGCGTTGGCGCACTGTTCGGTGGCTATGTCGGGCAGGACGACAAGAATCCCGACGTATACATCTTCCAGATTTATCAGGGCGGCACCGGCCTGCCTGACCGCGACATGTATCTTGTCGAAAATGACCAATTCGAAAGTATTCGAAAGGCTTATATCGAATATCTCGCAAAAATGCTCAGCTTGGCCGGCGAAAAGAACGCCGCTGCCCGCGCCGACGCCATCTTCGCGATGGAAAAGAAAATCGCCGCTGTGCAATGGACACGCGAAGATTCGGGTGACGCGACAAAAACCTACAACAAGATGACATTGACGCAGCTGGACGCTCTGACGCCAGGACTGAAAATGTCGCCCATCCTGACCAAGGCCAGCCCAAAAATAACCGAAGTTATCGTGAGCCAGCCAAGCGCGCTCACGGGCATTACCAAAATATATGCGGAAACCGATCTGGCGGTCCTGAAGGACCAGATGATCGTCAACAGCCTATCTACTTTTTCCAATGTGCTGCCCGATTCGGTGTCGGATACGGTTTTCGCCTTTTACGGCACCACGCTTCAGGGAACGCCGCAGCGTGAACCCCGCTGGAAGCGCGGTGTTGCATTGACCGAGGGCACGGTCGGTGACGAAGTTGGCAAAGTCTACGCCGCCACATATTTCCCGCCCGAGACCAAGGCTGCGATGGACGTGCTGGTGAAAAATGTTCTGGCCGCCATGGGCCGCCGGATCGACAATCTCAGCTGGATGCAGCCGGAAACCAAAATCAAGGCGCGCGCGAAGCTGGCCAATTTCACCACCAAGATCGGTTATCCCGACCGCTGGAAAGATTATTC
>JANMJX010000045.1:0-18663 GCA_031371575.1 Sphingomonadales bacterium | reverse complement strand
CCCTTGGTCAGGCCATAAATCTCGTTGTTGAACAGCATGATCTGGCAATCGAGATTGCGGCGCAACAAGTGCATCGTATGGTTGCCGCCAATCGACAAGGCGTCGCCGTCGCCCGTGATGATCCACACATCAAGGTCGGGGTTGGCCAGCTTGACGCCCGTTGCCACCGCAGGCGCACGGCCGTGAATGGTGTGGAAGCCATAAGTTTCCATATAATATGGAAAGCGCGAGGAGCAGCCGATGCCGCTGATGAACACGGTGTTTTCTGGCGTTGCGCCAATTTCGGGCATCGTGCGCTGCACCGCCTTCAGTATCGCGTAATCGCCGCAACCTGGGCACCAGCGAACCTCCTGATCGGTTTCCCAATCCTTGGGTGTGGTCGCTTTGACGGGGGTCATATCGTTCAATGTATTTCTCCCAGGCCGTCACCCTGAAGTCGGTTCAGGGTCCTAATTCCCAGCGTGTCGAAAAAAATAAGATGCTGAAACGCGTTCAGCATGACGGCTAAATTTTTCACGCAAGTGCACTTTCAATCGCGGCTTCGATTTCGGCGATGGTAAAGGGTTGGCCGGAGACCTTGTTCACAGGCCGAGCATCGACCAGAAACTGGTCGCGCAAAATGGTTTTCAACTGGCCCGTGTTCATTTCCGGTACGATGACCCGGTCAAAGCTTTTCAAAAGCTCGCTCATATTTTTGGGCATGGGCCAGATGTGGCGGATATGGATATGCGCGACGTCGATACCTTCGGCGCGCTTGCGGCGAACGGCTTGTTTGATCGGGCCGTAAGTTGAACCCCAGCCGACTACAGCCAGCCTTGCCCCTGCCGCGCCCTGTTCGACGACCTGGTCGGGAATGCTGTCAGCGACGTTGTTGACCTTGGCCGCGCGGATGTCGGTCATCGCCTGATGGTTGGCGGGGGAATAATTGATATGGCCGGTATCAACTTCCTTCTCGATACCGCCAATGCGGTGCAGCAGGCCCGGCGTTCCGGGCCTCACCCAGGGCCGCTTCAGCTTGTGGTCGCGCGCATATGGCTTGAACCCGCCCTCGGGCACGCTTTCAAGAAACGCGACGGGGAACGGCTTATACGCCGACAGATCGGGCACCATCCATGGCTCGGCGGCATTGGCAATATAGCCATCGGTCAACAACATGACTGGCGTCATATATTCGACCGCAATGCGTACCGCCTCAATCGCGCAATCGAACGCGTCTACGGGCGAGCGGACAGCAATGACGGGCAACGGCGCATCGCCATTGCGGCCATATACCGCTTGATACAGATCGGACTGCTCGGTCTTCGTCGGCAAGCCAGTCGATGGCCCGCCACGCTGGCTGTTGACGATTACAAGCGGCAGCTCGGTCATGATCGCAAGGCCCATCGCCTCGCCCTTCAAGGCAATGCCCGGACCGGATGAACTTGTGACCCCCAGTTGCCCGGCATAGCTTGCGCCAATCGCGGAACAGATAGCGGCGATCTCGTCTTCGGCCTGGAATGTGGTGATGCCATATTCCTTGAGGCGGCTTAGATGATGCAGAATCGCCGACGCCGGCGTGATGGGATAGCCGCCAAAGAACATCTTCAATCCTGCGAGCTGCGCCCCTGCGACCAAGCCATAAGAGATTGACTCAGCACCGGTCACCGTCCGGTAAAGGCCCGCTGGCGCTGGCGCAGCATCGACATGATATTGCTTCAATGGCCCGGCAAGCTCGGCGGTTTCGCCATAAGCGTGGCCCGCATTGAGCGCCGCAATATTGGCCTGTGCCAAAACGGGATTTTTCGCAAATTTGGCGTTCAGCCAGTCAATAATCGGTTGCCGGTCGCGGTCGAACATCCACAGGGCAAGACCAAGCGTCCACATATTCTTGCAGCGCAGCGCGTCCTTATTGCCCATGCCGAAAGGCTTGACCGCTTGGAGCGTCAGCGCGCTGATGTCGAAGGCTAGCACTTGCCATTTGGCAAGGCTGCCATCTTCAACCGGGTTGGCCGTATATTTTGCCTTGTCGAGATTGCGCTGCGTAAACTCGCCGGTATCAACAATGATCAAGCCGCCCGCGCGCAAACTGCCGACATTGGTTTTCAGCGCTGCTGGGTTCATTGCGATCAGCACGTCGGGCTGATCTCCAGCAGTATCGATCGCCTGCGACCCGAAATTGATCTGGAATGCGGACACGCCAAACAGCGTCCCGATTGGTGCACGAATTTCCGCAGGAAAATCGGGGAATGTGGCAAAATCATTTCCGGCCAGTGCCGATGACAGCGTAAATTGGCCACCCGTCAACTGCATCCCGTCGCCGCTGTCGCCCGCAAAACGCACAACAACCGCATCGCTGTGCACAGGGCTGTGCTCATCCGAATTTTCGCTTATGAATGCCGTAGCCATTCGCCTCAACCCGCCTGTAAATGCTTCTATATTTCAGATTTGACTAATCCCATTCGGGGCGTACTGCAACGTTCAAAAAGCAATGCACCGGCGCGAAGCCGATTAACTATCCAATATACTGGACCTGTCCCGCGCGCCGCCCTATCAGGCGGATAAGATGGAGAGCGAGATGTCTGATACCCCCCCCTATGTCCGGCCAGATGTGGCATTGTTTCTGCAATTTTTGAACGCGGTTCCCGGACCGAGATTCTGGGAGGTTTCCGCCGAAGACGCGCGGGCAATGACCGCAGCGATGCGCGATGTCGCAGATGCTCCGGTTGGTGAACTTGCGGTCATACGCGATCTGGCGATTCCCGGTCCGGCAGGCAATATCCCTGCCCGCCTCTATGACAGCCGGACCGATCGTGGCCCCGGCCCGGTCATGGTCTTCTACCATGGTGGCGGGTTCGTCATCGGCAGCCTTTACACCTACGAGCCCTATTGCGCAGAAGTAGCACGGTTGCTCGACCTGCCGGTCATTTCGATCGACTATCGTCTGTCTCCTGAATTCCCGTTCCCCGCACCGGCGGAAGATTGCGAAGCTGCGACACGCTGGATCGCTGGCAGCCCGGCTGAGCTCGGATTGGATGTGACTGGCCTCATCACTTCGGGAGATAGCGCTGGCGGAAATCTCGCAATCGTCACCACAATGGCGCTGCGTGACAAACCTGCAGCGGTGCCGGTGTTGGTCCAGCACCCTATTTACCCCGTGGTCACGCTTGACCCCGATTGGCCAAGCATGCGCGAATTTGCCTCGGGCTATTTGCTCACCGACGAAGCCATGGCCTATTTTAGCGAGGGACATGCTGCATCGCCCGGTGATTATCGGTCGGAACCGTTGAATTTTCCGCAAGAAGGCATGCCACCCAGCCTTGTGACCACCGCGAGCCTTGACCCGTTGCGTGATCAGGGCCTCGCTTATGTGGAGAAACTGAAACAAGCTGGCGTTCACGTGGAACATCGCAGCGCCGAGGGCAATATCCATGGCCATATCAACATCCGGCAAGCCATTCCGTCCGTGCAAGCCGACATCGAGGGCAACATTGCCGCGTTAAAAGCCATGCTCACTGATCTGACGAAGACAACATGACACTGACACCTGAAGACCTTCCCTATCGGCCCTGCGCCGGCATCATGCTTGCCAATATGCAGGGGAAAATATTTGTCGGGCAGCGTTTGGACCGTCCCGAGGGCACCGATGCCTGGCAAATGCCGCAGGGTGGCATTGACGAGGGTGAAGATGCGGAAACCGCCGCACTGCGCGAGCTGTTTGAAGAAACGGGCGTGCGCGCCGACCTGGTCGATATTCTCGCGCGCAGCCGCGAGGAACATTTCTACGACCTGCCCGACGAGATGATCGGACGGATCTGGAAGGGCAAATATCGCGGCCAGCGGCAAATGTGGTTCCTGATGCGTTTCAAGGGCACCGACGTCGACATCAACATCGAAACCGAGCATCAGGAATTTACGCGCTGGCAATGGGTGGAAGCGCCGGAATTGCCGCAGCTCATCGTGCCGTTCAAAAAACGGCTTTACGAAAACATTCTCGCGGAATTTGCTGACCTGATTTGAACAGGCCGCTGTTATCAGTTGGCCATTGGCTCCGGTGCCGCGCCAAGCGTTGCTTTCAGATCAACCGCGCTCGCTTGCGCCTGTTGTTTTTGGGATGCTGTATCCGCGGCGAGCGACAGCCTTGTGGCTGCGGTACAATCGGCGCGGCACAATGTTTTCAGCCGCGCGATGTTTTTGCGCGCCATCTCGATTGCGCCTTTGGAAAGCAGCGCATCGGCCTGCTCCGCCAAGGCGATCTGGTCGTCTGGCTCAAGCTCAAGCGCCTGTTTGTAGAAGCCAATCGCCTTGCCGTTCAATCCTTGCGCTTTCACAGCGCGTGCCATGGCGACATAAGCCCCGCGGTTGCGCGGGTCGACCGCCAAGGCGCTTTCATACCATCCAATCGCATCATCCATGCGACCAGCGCGCGCTTCCTGATCACCGGTTTTCAACAAAGCGACGGACTGCGCGTTGACCTCTTTATCAGCGCGGCCGCCGATGCTGGCGCTCGACATGACCGCAAGCGTAAGGGAAAGGGCAATAGCTGCAGGCGAAAAGCGCATAAACAATATCCAAATCTGTTCAAAGCGCGACGCTATCACAGCTTTTGGAGCCTCGCGAAGAAAAATCCGTCGCTGCCGTCATGTAATGGCGTCAGCAACATGCCATCGCCGTCAGGACGACCCATCTTTATCCCGGTTTCCGCCGCCCGCCAGCCATTATGCGATTTCAAAAATGCCGCCACTTGCCCCTTGCCCTCATTTTCGATGAGCGAGCATACCGCATATACCAAATGTCCGCCACGTGCGACCATTTCCGCACCAATATCCAGCAACTTGGCCTGTTCGTCGATCACGCGCTTTAAACGCGCTGCGTCGAGACGCCAGCGTGTTTCGGGGTTCCGCCGCCATGTCCCGCTGCCCGAGCAAGGCGCATCAATGAGCACAAGGTCGCAGCCACCGGCCAGATCGGACAACATATCCTTTTCCTTGCCGGGATTGAGCAACCGCGTTTCAATATTGGTCGCGCCTGCCCGTGCCGCTCGCGGCTTGAGCTGGTCAAGACGGCTGCGGTTGGTGTCGGTTGCAATCAGGCGGCCCTGGTTGCGCATGGCTGCAGCCAGAGCAAGCGTCTTGCCCCCTGCACCGGCACATAGATCAAGCACAGTGCCAAGGCCCTTGGCCTGACAGGCCTCGACGATCAGCTGGCTGCCGAGATCCTGAATTTCGACCTGCCCGTTTTCCACCGCAGGATGGCTGTCAATCGCCGTGCCGCCCGGAAGCCGAAGCGCAAATTCAAGCCCGGATAGGATCTCCGCTTCGGGCAACAATGACGCCACCTCTTCACGGCGGGCCTTCAACGCATTCACGCGCAGGTCCATCGGCGCGCGATCAAGCAAAGATGCCAGTTCGGACTCGTCAATATGTGCGGAAAACAGCGGTTTGAGCCATTTGGGCAATGCGCCGCCAGTCGACCGGGCTTCCGCTGGATCAATGGCTGCGGGGCCATAGTCGCTGCCGTCGAACAAGGCGGCGAGTTCAGGGTCGGCATCGGCCATCGCTGCAAAGGCGGAACGCGCAGTCGCCGGGCGCTTACCGAAGCGCCTGATGACACCCCAGGCAAGATCGCGCACCGCACGCCGGTCCTTCGACCCGGCATAACGCCGCTCCGCAAAAAAGCGCTTGGCGATCTGGTCGGCAGAAGCGCCACCGTCTTTGGCAGCAACGATGATTTGATCAACCAGCTCAATGGCCGATTGCAGGCGCGCAGCGGGCCTCATGTCTTAACGCGTCGGGTAATTGGGTGCTTCGCGCGTAATTGTAACGTCATGAACATGGCTTTCCCGTAATCCGGCATTGGTAATGCGCACAAATTGCGCGCGCTCCTGAAGGTCGGCAATCGTGCGCGAACCTGTATAACCCATAGCCGCCTTTACGCCGCCCACAAGCTGGTGGATGACATCGCGCGCTGGTCCCTTGAATGGCACCTGCCCTTCAATGCCTTCGGGAACCAGCTTGAGCTGGTCCTTGATATCCTGCTGGAAATAGCGGTCCGCCGAGCCGCGTGCCATTGCGCCTACACTGCCCATGCCGCGATAGCTTTTATACGCGCGGCCCTGATACAAAAATGTTTCACCCGGCGCTTCTTCGGTTCCCGCCAGCAGTGATCCGACCATCACCGATGATGCGCCTGCCGCAAGTGCCTTGGCAAGGTCGCCCGACGTGCGCAGGCCGCCATCGGCAATCACCGGGATACCCGATTTGGCCGCCTCGGCTGCGGATTCCATTACTGCGGTCAGCTGTGGCACGCCGACCCCTGCGACGACGCGGGTGGTGCAGATCGATCCCGGACCAATGCCCACCTTGATGCCATCAGCGCCCGCATCGATCAGCGCGCGGGTCGCAGCTGCGGTCGCGACATTGCCGGCAACCACCTGAACCTCGGGCGCCATGCGCTTGATTTCGGCAACCGCCGCAGCGACCATCGCGCTGTGGCCATGTGCCGTATCGACCACGATCAGATCACATTCGGCGTCGATCAATGCCTTGGTATAGGCAAGGCCCTTTTCGCCGACCGTGGTCGCCGCAGCAACGCGCAAGCGCCCAGAGCTGTCCTTGGTCGCATTGGGATAAAGGACCGCTTTTTCGATGTCCTTCACCGTAATCAGGCCGATGCAATGATAGGCATCATCGACGACCAGCAGCTTTTCGATCCGGCGCTGGTGCAGCAAGCGCCGCGCCTCTTCCTGCGTGACCGACGCGGCAACTGTTGCCAGATTCTCGTGAGTCATGAGCTCGGACACAGGCTGCATCGGATTTTCGGCAAAACGCACGTCGCGGTTGGTCAAGATGCCGGCAAGCTTCCCGCTTGCCTCGACCACGGGAATGCCGGAAATCGCATTGGCGAGCATCAATGCCTGTGCTTCGGCCAGGGTCGCATCGGGTGCGATTGTGATCGGGTTGACGACCATACCGCTTTCAAAGCGTTTGACCTGACGCACAGCAGCGCATTGTTCTTCTATGCTGAGATTGCGGTGCAAAACGCCAATGCCGCCAAGCTGCGCCATGACGATTGCCATGCGCGCTTCGGTGACCGTATCCATTGCCGAAGACAGCACTGGAATATTCAAAGATATGCTTTTGGTCAGCCGCGTGCGCGTGTCCGCCTGGCTGGGCAAGATATCCGACGCCCCGGGCTGAAGCAGCACGTCGTCAAATGTCAGTCCGAGAGGAATATCTTTCATGGCGCCACCGCTTTTAGCTTTGATTCGTGGCGGCCCATGTAAACAGTAACCCCTTTATTCGCCAGCCTTCTTGAATTTATATTTTCGTGCATCGGCAAAGTAACGGCCAAGCGCAATGTGCAGTTCGGCATCTTCGGCCGCGCCGCCCAGTTCGGTCTTGTCCGTAAGCTCGTCATCGGGACCGTGATAATCGCTGCCAAGGAACTTCTGCAAAAGATCCATATCTGCAAAGGAACCACCCACCATCAATGCAGGAACGCCCTTTTGGGCCAATGCCCATCCATCCTGCCGCTGAATGAATGCATTTGCTTCGGTTGAGCTTTCAATGTTGCGGCCTGCCTTTTTGGCAACCGATTCCACGGCGGCATCCAACGGGGTCGTCCCTCGCCCGATAATCGCAACCTTTGACCCGCGCGGCGCAATGGCGATGGTATCGACGTTCAGCAACACAACGATCTGGTCGAGTGGCAAAACCGGCTTGTCGGCAAAGGCATAAGCACCGAGCAAACCGCTTTCTTCCGCCGTTGTCGCGACGAAATAGATGTCTCGATCGTTCTTTTTCTTGGCCAGTGCCTTGGCGACTTCATTCAATACCGCGATGCCGCTGGCGTTATCGACTGCGCCGTTGCAGATGCGGTCTGGCGCACCTTCGGGCGCACAAATGCCCAAATGGTCCCAATGCCCCATATACAGCACAGCGCCGCTGTCCTTTTTGCGGCCTGCAATCTTGCCAATCACATTTGAACTGTTGAATCGATACACGTCTGTCTTGACGTTAAAGTCGCCGTCAATGCCCAATGGCTCGCCTGCATAATCGGCTTGCTGTGCATGCGCGCGCAACTTGTCCCAGTCCTTGCCAGCAGCGGTGACTAGACCAACCGCGAACTCAGTGCTGATGGCGCCTTCAAGGGCTGCGCGCTTTTCGCTGCCCTCAAGACCAATCGGCCGCGACAGCAGCGTGCGACGCAACAACGGCCAGTTGCCCTTGCTGTCGCCGACAAAGATGACCGCCTCTGCGCCAGCCGCAATCAAGGCCTCACGCCGTGCGCGGGGTGACTTCATATTATTGGGCACGTTGTCCGCATCGAACAGGACAAGCGCCGCCTTGCCCGCAACGTCAGCAGCAACCGTGCCGTCGGCTTTGACGCCTACACCTGTAAACACCAGTGGCAATCCATCGCGCGCATAATCGGCCTGCTTGCCGATCAGGATGATGTCTTCGGACCCGACCCGCAGCTTGCGGCCCTTTACGGTAAAGCTATAGCTTGCGCTGCCCTGCCCGCGTTGGATCAAGGGCACAGGATCAAACCAGCCGCCATCGGCTGCAGCAGGCTTCAGGCCAGCCTTCGCCCATTGGTCGGCGATATATTTCACCGTTTTCGCTTCGCCTTGCGTGCCTGGTTTGCGACCTTCAAAATCGTCGCTCGCAAGGATCGCGATATGCGCACGCAAGTCGGTTTCAGTAACTGCCTTCGAAAGCGCCGGGCTCGCAACCAGTCCAATGAGACCGACAAGGACGGCAGTTTGGGCAAGACGCATGATATTTCGCTCCGGACTAAGGCAAGACGTCACCCGTCGCATGTCGCGAACGTTCTATCGTCAATTTCGCTTCCTCTACATGCATCAATTCAATCATGCGACCCTTAAATCGCTGTGCCCCGCCTCGGCTTGCCGCAATCAACTCTTCCGCCTCGGCGACATTATCAGGGCTTGGTCCAAATATCTGGTTTACAACCATAATCTGGTTTGGATGGATCAGGGTCTTGCCGGTAAAACCGTAAGCAACGCCTTGCCGACATTCGTTGTCAAAGCCCTGCAAGTCATCCAGCCGGTTGCACACGCCATCAAAGCGCGGTTTGCCTGCCGCAGCAGCGGCCATGACAATGCTTTGCAAGGCCAATTCCAGCCCCTCGCGATTCGTGCCAGGACGGATGGCCATTTCGGCTGCAATATCGTTGGTTCCGGCAATGAGCCCCGCTACTGCAGCATGCGCCGCAATATCGCGCGCGGCATACAGACCAGCCGGAGTCTCGATCATGGCAAGCAATGGCTTGCTGCGACCCGGAATGTTTTCCGGGCCTTCAACCTTTGGCAGAACAACCAGATCGGCCCCGCTCGTTTCAAGCGCCGCCATGTCGCCCGCGTGGTGTGGGCTATCCATGCCATTTGCCCGAACCGCCAATATCTTGCCCGGCACGCCGAGACTGACATAGTCCAGTGCGGCCGCCCGGGCGGCGTCCTTGCTCTCGGCAGATACCGCATCTTCAAGATCGATAATCAGCATGTCGACATCAAGGCCGCGTGCCTTTTCTAGCGCCCGCGCATTTGTTGCGGGCACATATAAGGCCGAACGCACAAACCTTAACTGTTGAAATACATTCATTTTTAATTCCTATATAGTAGCCATAAAGGCTTGCATCGTCACTTGCCGGAATGAAACATAATCTAACACACAGTAACGCAATCCATTCTGTCCGATTTTGCTTGCAACTCGCCGGCAGACAACCAAAATCTGCTTCACGTTAAACGGGAGAGTTTTCATGGAATATTTTTTCGGCCTGCTTGCGCTGTTGGTCATCATCTTTGTGATGATGGGCGTGACAGTGGTGCAGCAAGGCTTTGTGTATACAATCGAACGTTTCGGTCGCTTCACTTATGCAGCGCAGCCCGGGCTGACGATCATCATCCCGTTTTTTGATCGCGTTGGCCGCAAGGTCAATGTCATGGAACAGGTTCTCGACATTCCGGGGCAGGAAATCATTACCAAGGACAATGCCATGGTCGGGGTCGACGCGGTGGTTTTTTTCCAGGTGCTCGACGCGGCCAAGGCGGCGTATGAAGTTTCCGACCTGTATAACGCCATCATGCAAATCACGACAACCAACCTGCGCACCGTCATGGGCAGCATGGATCTCGATGAAACCTTGTCCAAGCGCGATGATATCAACGGACGCTTGCTCTCGGTGGTCGACCACGCAACCAGCCCATGGGGTGTGAAGATCACCCGCGTTGAGGTGAAGGATATCCGTCCACCGGCCGACATTTCCAACGCCATGGCACGTCAGATGAAGGCGGAGCGGGAAAAACGCGCACAAATCCTTGAAGCAGAGGGACTTCGCGCCGCCGAAATCCTGCGCGCCGAAGGTGAAAAGCAAAGCCAGATCCTGCAGGCCGAAGGTCGCAAGGAAGCGGCCTTCCGCGATGCCGAAGCGCGTGAACGCGAGGCAGAGGCCGAAGCCAGGGCAACGGTGATGGTGTCGGATTCGATCGCGACGTCCGGTACGCAGGCGCTGAATTACTTTATCGCGCAGAAATATACCGAAGCCATCAGCCAGTTTGCAACGTCGCCAAATGCCAAAACCATCCTGTTCCCTGTCGAAGCAACACAATTGATCGGCACATTGGGTGGAATTGGCGAGCTTGCGAAAGAGGCGCTGGCGTCCCGAGAAAAGTAAGCGCATTGGGGGCGCAGAATGCGGTGATAAGCCGCCTTGAATTTGGATTGGGGTAAGCGACATGGCAGAATGGCTCGATACGGTTTCAACGCACTGGTTCTGGCTCTCGCTCGGGCTCGTGCTTGGCGTTGCCGAAATGGTTGCGCCTGGCTTCTTCCTGATGTGGCTGGGTCTCGCTGCGTTGATTGTAGGGATACTGGATTATTTCCTGCCCATCACCGTTGCGTATCAGGTTGCTATGTTTGCCACCTTGTCCGTCGTGACGGTCTTTGCCGGCAAGAAATTCCTGCATGACAATCCTATTGAAACCGAGGATGCCGACCTTAACAACCGTGGTGCGCGTCTTACCGGTGAAATCGTGACTGTGGCCGAAGCCATCGTGAACGGCCATGGCCGCGTGAAGGTCGGCGACAGCGTGTGGTCCGCCCGCGGCGTCGATGCCGAACTTGGCGCGCGTGTCAGGGTCGTTGGTGCAGACGGCGCGGTACTGCTGGTCGAAACGGCTTAGGCACAACACACTTCACTTCTTGCAATGTAGGATTTGTTTTGAGAGAATCGTGCGTCGGCACTGAAAGGTGTCGGCGGCGTTCTTTGACATATGAATATCCTTATGTGCCAAGGTCAGGGGCACGATCCGCATCGGTCAGGCGCTTTTTTAGCCACTCCCAAACCCCACCGCCAAACGGTTTAGGTGTGACCTTAGTGTGACCTTTCACGCAAATCCGCCAATTCTGCATGGTTACGGAACAGCTTCACATCCCAGATGTTCTCATGTTGTCGCTGCGAAACCCTTGCAGTGCGCAATTGCATGCCTGGCGCCAATTGCTACCGGGCATCCCATGAGGAGGATGAAATGAGCATATTCAGCAGCATTAAAGACGCAATTTTTGGCAAAAAGGCAGTCGCGGCCACGCCAGCAGCACCGTCCGTTACGCCAACCGAAATCGTCGCAGCCGCGCCCCAGCCCGTCGAAAGCCAGCAGATCAGCGAGGTCGATGTCATTGCGACTTTGGAAGCCATTGATGCGAGCGACGGACGCAATTTGAACTGGCGGACATCCATTGTCGATCTGATGAAAATGCTCGGCATGGAAAGCACGCTTCAGGAGCGCAAAGATCTCGCAATGGAGCTTGGCTATACAGGCACCCTCGAGGGCAGCGCCGAAATGAATATCTGGCTGCACAAAGCGGTGATGCGCGAACTGGCGAAAAATGGCGGACATGTGCCAGCGAATTTGCTGGATTAAGTGTAGCGCCGCTTCTTTTTAGATATCTTCCAGCGCGGCGCGGTCGGGTACGACAAACGCCCGACGCGCCTCGACCGAAAATAATCGTTCTCTTGCGTAAAACTTCAGCGGCAAGTCGCGGCGGCCACGCGCCGACAGCAGCAATGCGTTCACGACTTCATATAAGGCAGCGGACGGCTCGGTTTCGGCGAGATGCGCTTTCACCCCAGCTATATACACCTGCGTGATCGTTTCGTGATATCCTTGGCCGTCGTCATTCACCCCGCCAACCGCCACGTTGTAGGCGGAAATGATCCCAGCCATGTCGGTCACCGGATTAATGTCAGGCCGGCAGCGCGCGATCCATGTGCAGGCCGCCAGATGTGCTTCGTGCGTCCATTCGGCCTTCGGCAAGCTAAGCGCAAGCAACCCTTCGCCGATAGCTATTATCGACGCGTCGTCGTTGAATAATCGGACTTCGTGCTCGGACATCTCGGACTTCCCATTGAGTCCGGAAAGGTCCGGACGGGTTACGCGGCTTTGGGTGCTGACTGACGCACACCTTCATCGACATGATCGGCAAATTGCGCGAAGTTGTCGATAAATTGTTGCACCAGCTTTTGCGCAGTGACGTCATATTCCGCCGTGTCATCCCAGGCGGCGCGTGGATCAAGAATGCCGCTGTCGACACCAGGCACGGCAACCGGAAATTCAAAGCCAAAATTGGGGTCCTTGCGGAATTCGGCATTATTCAGACTACCGTCGAGCGCCGCATTCAACAAGGCACGCGTTGCCTTGATGGGCATCCGGCTGATGCCGGGTGTCGTGGCCATGCCGCCGGTCCAGCCGGTGTTGACCAACCAGCAAACCACATTCCCCTTGGCAATGCGCTCCTTGAGCAAATTGCCATAGATGCTTGGATGGCGCGGCATGAATGGCGCACCAAAGCAGGTTGAGAATGTCGCTTCCGGCTCAGTCACGCCAATTTCAGTTCCGGCAACCCGTGCGGTGTAGCCTGAGAGGAAATGGTACATGGCCTGATCCGGCGTCAGACGCGCGATGGGCGGCAGGACACCATAAGCGTCAGCGGTCAGGAAGATGATATTGTTGGGCACTGGCCCCATATTCTTTTCCGACGTGTTCGGAATGAATTCGATCGGGTACGAACCACGGCTGTTTTCCGCCAGGCTGCTGTCGTTGAAATCGAGTTCACGGGTGTCGGCATCGATAACGACATTTTCCAGCACAGTGCCAAAACGCTTCGTTGTGGCGAATATTTCGGGTTCAGCTTCGGACGACAGGCGGATCATCTTGGCATAGCAGCCGCCTTCGAAATTGAACACGGCGGTGTCGGACCAGCCATGCTCGTCATCGCCGATCAGCGTGCGGCTGGCGTCGGCGGACAAGGTCGTCTTGCCCGTGCCGGAGAGACCAAAGAACACAGCGGTATCGCCGTCTGGACCGATGTTTGCCGAGCAATGCATGGGCATCACGCCCTTGACCGGCAGCAGGTAATTGAGAATGCCGAACACCGACTTCTTCATTTCACCTGCATAGGCGGTCCCGCCGATCAGGATCAGCTTCTCGGTGAAGTTGACCGCAATCACGGTTTCACTGCGGCAACCATGGCGCGCAGGGTCGGCGCGGAAGCTCGGCAAATCGATGATGGTATATTCCGGAACGAAGCCCGCCAGTTCCTGCTGCGTTGGCCGCACAAGCAAAGTGCGGATGAACAGGTTGTGCCAGGCGAGCTCGTTAATGACGCGCACGTTGACGCGGTGCTCGGGCTGCGACCCGCCGAACAGGTCAGCGACATACAGCTTGTCCTTGCCACCAAGCGCAGCAATGAAATCTTCTTTCAGCGCTGCAAAATGCGCAGGGTCCATCGGCACATTGGTCTTGCCCCACCAGATGCTGTCTTCGGTTTCCGCATCGCGGACGATGTATTTGTCCTTGGCTGACCGGCCTGTATGCGCACCGGTTTTGACGACCAGCGGGCCGTCTTTCGCCAATATGCCTTCATTGTTGGCAAGTGCAGCCTCCACCAGCGGCGCAGTGCCCAAATTGCAATACAACATGGCATCTGTGTCAAAACCCTGTTGCGAAAGCGAGATATTCAGTGGTGTCGACATTGGCGGCTCCGGCAAAATTGCGAATCTATAGGCATACGTATGCACTGGTAATGCCGCCGCCGGTATACGAACCGCCAAGCAACGTCAAATACGGTAAGCATGATTTTCGCATGGCGTCGTTATCCACCGCTGACTTTGCGCATAAATAGCAATACATTGAACCACAGGCCTTGCCCCCCTATAGACGCAACATGAGTGCCCAAATCGCATTGGTCGATGATGACCGCAATATCCTGACCTCTGTATCTATCGCGATGCAGGCGGAAGGATATGTGACGCGCATTTATTCGGATGGCGAAGCTGCATTGAAAGCGTTGCTCGAAAATCCCGCAGATCTGGGAATTTTCGATATCAAGATGCCGCGCATGGACGGGCTTGAGCTGCTGCGTCGGCTGCGTGAGAAAAGCGATATGCCCGTCATATTCCTGACTTCAAAGGACGAGGAGCTGGACGAGGCGCTTGGCCTTGCGATGGGTGCCGATGATTATATCACAAAGCCATTCTCCCAACGTCTGCTGATCGCGCGGGTGAAGGCCATCTTGAGGCGGGCGACATATGACAAGGCCGTTGTCGGCGGAACGGCGGAGGTCGAGCCCGAGCCGATGATCCGCGGCAAGCTGGAGATGGACCCTGCGCGCCACCACGTAAAATGGGACGGTAAGGCACTTACCTTGACCGTGACCGAATTCATGATCCTTGAGGCATTGGCCAACCGTCCCGGCGTCGTGCGCACGCGCGACCAATTGATGGACGCCGCTTATCAGGACGATGTGTATGTCGATGATCGCACGATCGACAGCCATATCAAGCGTCTTCGCCGGAAGTTCCGCGAGATCGACCCGGAATTTACCGCCATCGACACGCTTTATGGAGCCGGATATCGCTTCGCCGACAGCTGAGCCCGCTGAACTGCGGTTGGGATGGAGCCGGGGGTTATCATTGACCGCCCGCATTCTTGCCGTGAACCTGTTCGTCCTGGCATTGCTCGGCGCCGGGCTATTCTTTCTCGACAGCTACCGTGTTCGGCTGATTGCGGAACGTGAGCACGCCGCCCGCAACCAAGCTATGTTTCTCGCGCGCAGCTTGCCCTTGGTCTCGCCGGAAAACCGGTCGGCCTATATCGTCAAATTTGGCGAGCAAAACCAATCCCGCATTCGCATCTACGATGCCTTGGGATTCAAGGTTCAAGACAGCTTTGCCAATCATCCACCTACCTATGTTTTTCGGGACCCAGATAGCGAACCGTGGCGTAAAATTGCTGCGCGGGGAATTGACAGGCTCTTCGACTTTCTCGTCGGCGCGCAAGCGCTTCAGCCATTTGTCGAACCCAAATCGGATAACAAGCAGGCTTGGCAAGAGGTCGCCGAGGCAACACCAAATGAACCCGTTTCAGCGGTACGTTTTGCGCCTGACCTCACGCATGTCATCAGCGCCGCAGCGCAATCCAGCGACGGCAGCTACACCGTACTGACCACCGCAAACGAGCGCGATATCCGTCTGTTCGTCAGGGCAGAACGGTTCAGCGTGGGCATGTTTTTCCTGTTCGCACTTGGCATAGGCGTTTTACTCTCCGTATTCCTTGCGCGGACTATTGTGCGCCCATTGCGTCATCTTGCGCGCGCCGCAGTGAAGGTCCGGCTTGGGCGTGCGCAGGAGGTTACTGTCCCACGACTCCCCTCGCGCCGCGACGAGATAGGCCTGTTGGCGCGTGCGCTGTCCGACATGAGCATTGCGCTTCGTCAACGCATCGATGCGACGGAGGCCTTTGCCGCGGACGTTGCCCATGAAATCAAAAACCCGCTGGCGTCGCTGCGGTCGGCGCTGGATGGCGCAGAGCGCATCGATGACCCGACATTGCGCAAACAGTTGATGGATGTCGCAAAGGCCGATGTGCAGCGCATGGACAGGCTGATCAGCGATATTTCGGACGCGAGCCGGGTGGACTCCCAACTGGCAAAGGCAAAATTCGAACCCATTGATTTGGGTGACATGATCGAGCAGCTGCTTCAGGCGCGCGAAGACCGGGGAAGCGACAAAGACGTGACCATCGCCTTTGCAAGACCGCGCAGGACGATCGCTACCGTCATGGGTGAGGATGTCCGCCTTGAACGCATGCTCACCAATTTGATCGACAATGCAGTATCCTTTTCCCCGCCGGAATCCGTCGTCGAAATCTCGGCAACCTTGGCAGAAGAAGAAGTTGTCATCCGCATCAGCGACGAAGGACCAGGTGTCCCGCCGCAGGAGCGCGAAGCTATTTTTCGCCGGTTTCACAGCGAACGGCCGGCAAGCGAGAATTTCGGAAAACATAGCGGACTGGGCCTGGCGATCGCCCGGACCATCATCGAAGGGCATCATGGACGCATCGCGGTGCGCGACAGGGTCGATGGCAAAGCCGGGGCATGTTTTGAAATCGCCCTTCCCTGCGCAGCTACAGCAACAAGCTGATGGCGACGATATTGCACGGTACTGCTGTCGCCATTGATGGCCATGCCGTGCTGTTGCGGGGGCACTCGGGAAGCGGCAAATCCGACCTTGCGTTGCGCCTGATTGATCGGGGTGCAAAGCTGATTAGCGATGATGGCGTGCGCATCGAACCTGCCGACGGTGTACCTCTATTATGGTCGGTCCCCAACATTGCTGGGAAGATTGAGGTTCGCGGCGTGGGCATTTGCACGGTTGAATTCGTGCATTCGGCGCCACTTCGCCTGGTTGTGGAATTCGCACAGGACATAGAGAGGATGCCGCCGGACGATGTACGTACATCAGTCGAAGATTTTTCGGTTCCGCTGGTGCGGCTTGACCCATTTCAGCACAGCAGTGCGTTAAAGGTCGAACTGGCGCTCCGCTCAGTGATTGACGCCGGACGGCTGCCGATGGCAAAGCAAGCGATTGACGCAAATGAGAGCACAGGATTTTGAACCGAGCGACATCTTCCCAGCCCCAGAAAATATTGCTGGTCACCGGCGTTTCCGGTGCGGGCAAGACGACTGTGCTCAAGACTTTGGAAGATCTCGGCTGGGAAGCCGTTGACAATTTCCCCATCAACCTGGCGGGGCAATTGCTTAAGATTCCCGTATCGGGCGGTGAAGACCGGCCAAACATCCCTTTGGCGCTTGGATTTGACAGCCGGACGCGTGGATTTGATGCAGAGGCATTGATTGCCCAAATCAAGCGATTGCAAAGCCAGCCCAATCTGCAAATTATGACGCTTTTCCTCGATTGTGCCGGCGCGGAAATTGAGCGGCGTTACGCTGAAACCCGGCGCCGACATCCCATGGCGCCAGATCGCCCCGCAATGGACGGCATTGCGATGGATCGGAACTTGATGGAGCCGTTTCGCCGCTGGGCCGAGACGGTTGTCGATACCAGCAAGATGTCGGCGCATGATCTGCAGCAGGCAATCCGTGAGCGGTTTATCAGCGAAACATCGCCACACTCCACCATCACGGTCACAAGCTTTGGCTATTCCCGTGGTGTCCCACACAATGCCGATCTGGTGTTTGACCTGCGCTTTTTGCGCAATCCCCATTGGGACAGCGCATTGCGACCCATGACGGGCATGGACCCCCAGGTGTCGGAATATGTCGCCGCCGATCCGCAATATGACGCGGCAATGGACAAGATCCGCGACCTGCTGCGTTTTCTCCTGCCATTGTATGACGCGCAGGGTAAGGCCTATATAAATATTGCTTTTGGATGCACGGGCGGACGCCACCGATCGGTGCATGTTGCCGAAAAATTCGGGACCTGGTTGCGCGAGGATGGGTTCACCCTCAATGTGTCGCACCGCGATCTGACGTCAAGACCGATTGACGCGCTGGAAGAGCCTGCTAACGGCGCAAACAGAGAAACGTCGCGACAGGGCAGTAAAAGCACATGATCGGTTTGATTTTAGTCACGCATGGCAAGCTTGCGAACGAGTTCCTCGTGGCGCTTGAACATGTTGTCGGCCCACAAAAGGATGTCGCCACGATCTGCATCGGGCCACATGACGACATGGAAGCGCGCAGAAACGAGATTGCGGCGGCCATCAAGTCCGTCGACACCGGCAAGGGTGTGATCATCCTGTCTGACCTTTTCGGCGGGACGCCCTCCAACCTTGCGATCTCGCTACTGGACAGCGGCCGGGTCGAGGTGATTGCTGGCGTCAATCTGCCCATGCTGATCCGGCTCGACAGTGCACGCAAGAATATGGATGTGAAAGAAGCTGTCGCCGCAGCCCGCGAAGCTGGCCGCAAATATATCAGCGTTGCCTCCGAGGTGCTTGAGGCGTCGCGATGACCCGCATCAGCAAAACCGCGACAATCGTAAATCAAAAGGGGTTGCATGCGCGCGCGAGCGCCAAATTTGTGACCTTCGTGAGCCGCTTGCCCGAGGGTATCAAGGTCGAGGTCGAAAAAGACGGACAATCAGTAACGGGTACGTCAATCATGGGCCTCATGATGCTTGGCGCCGCCAAAGGCAGCGAGATCATCATCCACGTAGAGGGCGACCAGGCCGAACTGGCAATCGACAAGCTGGTCGGACTGGTTGTTGACGGCTTCGGCGAAGACTGATGCGCCGTGAAATCACCGGATTTTCCAATCCGCTGCTGAAGGAAATTCGCGGTCTGCGCGAAAAGAAGCTGCG